>DASRWP010000406.1:0-19332 GCA_035654535.1 Brevundimonas sp. | reverse complement strand
AGTGCGGCGCGTTCTATGGTGCTCTGCCATATCCGGCGGGGGCCGATTCAAGGATTCCATGCTCTATTCGCTTCACGAGCTCGCCTACCATTCGGCGACGCCGTTCCGGTTCGGGGCCCAGATGGCCCGGCAGTTCTGGAGCTCTCCGTTCAACCTGGCCTCCAACACGGCGCTTGGCCGGACGGCTTTCGCTTCGGCGGAGCTGTTCGAGAGCGTCACCCGCCGTTACGGCAAGCCGCTCTGGGGCCTCGACACCGTCACGATCGCCGGCAAGCCGGTCAGCACCACCGAACAGGTGGTCTGGTCCTCCCCGTGGTGCCGGCTGGTGCGGTTTGCCCGGGACGTCGGCGACCTGAAGCGGGCGAAGAAGCCGGCCGCCGCGCCGGCGGTGCTGATCGTCGCGCCTCTGTCTGGCCACTACGCCACCCTGCTGCGCGGCACGGTCGAAGCCTTCCTTCAGGATCACGACGTCTATGTCACCGACTGGGTCAACGCCCGGCAGGTGCCGATGCTGGAGGGGCGGTTCGACTTCTTCGACTATATCGACCACGTCCGGACCATGCTGGGCGTCATCGGCCCGCGCGCCCATGTGGTCGGCGTCTGCCAGCCGGGACCGCCGGTGCTCGCCGCCTGCGCCCTGATGGCCGAGGACGAGGACCCCAACCGGCCCGCCTCGATGACCTTCATGGGTTCACCCATCGACGCGCGTCTGTCGCCGACGGTGACCAACGACCTGGCCGAGCAGAAGCCGTTCGCATGGTTCAGGTCGAACATGATCCACACGGTCCCCTGGCCCTATCCGGGCTTCGGCCGGCGGGTCTATCCGGGCTTCGTCCAGCTCTACAGCTTCATGTCGATGAACGAGGACCGGCATATCGACGCCCACCGGGAGTATTTCCAGGATCTGGTGTCCGGCGACGGCGACGGCGCGCACAAGCATGAGCAGTTCTACGACGAATACCTGTCGGTGCTGGACCTGACGGAGGAGTTCTACCTCCAGACCATCGACATCGTCTTCCAGCAGCATCTGCTGCCGCGCGGCCTGCTGGAGCACCACGGACGCAAGGTCGATCTGACGAAGATCACCGACATCGGCCTTATGACGGTCGAAGGCGCCAACGACGACATCTCCGGCGTCGGCCAGACACAGGCGGCGCATACCCTCTGCACGGGCCTGCCGGACGACCTGCGCAAGCTTTATGTGCACCCCGAGGTCGGTCACTATGGCGTCTTCAACGGCCGCCGGTTCCGGGACGACATCTATCCGGCGGTGCGCGACTTCATCGGCAGGAACGAGGCCCTCTGTGCAGTACCGGAACGGCCAGCGGCTGCCGCTTGACGGCCTGACCGCCCGCCTCTCGGTCAATCCCCGCGCACGCCGACTGTCGATCCGCATCGACGCGCGGGCGGGCGAGGCGGTGCTGATTGCGCCGTCGGAACGCAAGCTGGCCGATGTCGTCGCCTTCGCCCGCACCAAGGCCGGCTGGATGCGCGAGCGGCTGGCGGCCCGGGTGGAGGGCGCGCCGCTGGCGCCGGGGTCCGAAGTCAGTCTGTTCGGCCGCCCTGTCCGGTTGGTCGGCGTCGGCGGGGCCGGCGCGGCGCGGCTGAGCGAGGATCATCAGACCGTCCTCTCCGGCGGCGAAGGCGAGGCCTTCGCCCGGCGGGTGGAGAACCTGTTCAAGCGGGTCGCCCGCGAGGCGCTGCAGGCACGCACCGACTTCCACCTCCGCGCGCTGGGACAGAAGCCGGTGAAGATGTCGATCGCCGATCCGAAATCGCGCTGGGGCTCGTGCAGCCCCCACAACCGGACCATCCGCTACAGCTGGCGCGTGGTCATGGCCCCGCCGGCGGTGATCGACTACCTTGCAGCGCACGAGGTCGCCCACCTCGTCCACGCCGACCACAGCCCCGCCTACTGGTCGGTGGTCGAACGTCTGATCGGCGACCACCGCCCGCACCGGAGGTGGCTGCGCGAGCACGGGCCGGCGCTGCACGCAGTCGGGCGGTAGGCTAGAAGAACAGCGGCTCGGGCCGGCGCTCAGGGGGCCCTCGGCCCTGCTGCGGCGGCGTCAGCTCGCGATCGCGATCGCGGTACGGCTGGGGTTGGGGCGCGGTGGGTCGGATCACCGGCGGGCCGTCTTCCGGCCGGCGCGGCTCCAGCGGCCGGTCGTCTGGCGGCAGCGGCTCGTCGGCGGGCGGGGAGTCGCCGAACAGGTCGCCGATTTCGTCGATCAGGTTCTCGACCGCGTCCGGCGCCCGCCAGCCCTCGGGCATCGCCGGGCCATTGGGGATCGCGGGGGCGTTCAGACGCGGCAGGGCCGCCTCCATGAAGCCGCGCCAGATCGCGGCTGGCGACGAGCCGCCGGTGATGCCGCGCATCGGGGTATTGTCGTCCTTGCCGACCCAGACGGCGGTCACGAAGCCGCCCGTGTAGCCGACGAACCAGGCGTCCTTGTAGTCCGAGGTCGTGCCCGTCTTGCCGGCCACGTCGCGGCCCGCGATCTGCGCGGACCGGCCGGTGCCCGAGGTCATGACGCCCCGCAGCAGCTGGTTCTGATAATAGAGGAACGGGTTGGAGATGGCCTGCACGGCCCCGTCGCCCCGCGCCGTCTGCTGATAGACCACCCGGCCCTGAGAGGTGCGGATTCGGCTGACGCCGTAGGCGCGCACCCGTTTGCCGCCGTTGGCGAAGGCGTCATAGGCCTGCGCCATCTCCAGCGGCGACACCTCGACGGCGCCCAGCGCCATGGACGGCTCTAGGCCGATACGGCTGGTGATGCCGAGCCGGCGCGCCGTCCGGGCCACGTTGTCGCGGCCGATCTGGTCCGCCAGCCCCGCGGCCACGGTGTTGACCGACTGCGCCGCCGCCGTGGACAGGCTCATCTCGCCGGCGAAGGTTCCGGAGTAGTTCCGCGGCGACCAGTTGCCGATGCGGATCGGCGCGTCGTTGACCCGCGTCTCGGGCGTGTAGCCGCTCTCCAGCGCCGTCAGGTAGACGAACGGCTTGAAGGCCGAGCCGGCCTGGCGCCGCGCGTCCGTGGCCCGGTTGAACTGGCTGTCGGCATAGGACGCCCCGCCGATCATGGCCCGCACGCGGCCTTCGCCGTCGAGGGCCACCAGCGCCGCCTGCCGCACGCCCTTCGAGCGGTCGCGCTGCAGGATGCGGTGCACCGCGCGCTCGGCCTGGGTTTGCAGCGTCAGATCGAGCGTGGTTTCGACGATCATGTCCTCGGTCGGCTCTCCGACCAGTTCGCGAATCTGCTTGTCCAGCCAGTCGACGAAATACTGGGCGTGCTGGTTGGACAGCGTTCTCGACACGCGCACGGGAGAGGCCGCGGCCTGCGCCCTCTGCTCGGGGCTGATCACGCCGGCCTCGACCATCTCGTTCAGCACGACGGTCGCCCGGACGCCCGCGCGCTCGCTGGCCGAGACCGGGGAATAGCGCGAGGGGGCCTTCAGCAGGCCGGCCAGAAGCGCGGCCTCGCCGATCGTCAGCTGGCTCGCGTTCTTGTCGAAATATCGCTGCGCGGCGGCTTCGATGCCGTAGGCCCCGGCGCCGAAATAGACCCGGTTCAGATAGAGGGCGAGGATTTCGTCCTTGGAGAATTTCATCTCCAGCCAGACGGCCAGCATCAGCTCCTGAACCTTGCGCTTGATGTTCTGGTCGGGGCTGAGGAACAGGTTCTTCGCCAACTGCTGCGTCAGCGTCGAGCCGCCCTGCACCACGCGACCCGCACGCATGTTGGCGGCGACCGCGCGGGTCATGCCGATCGGGTCGAAGCCCGGGTGGTGGTAGAACCGCCGGTCCTCGATTGCGATGAAGGCCGCCGGCACATAGTCGGGCAGGGACTCAAGATCGGCGGGCGGCGCCTGCTGGGTCCCCCGCACCGCGATCAGCGACCCGTTGCGGTCGAGGTAGGTGATCGAGGGCTGGCGGTCGACGTTGTACAGGGTCGAGGTGTCGGGCAGGTCGCGGGCGAACACCGCGAAGAACACTACGAGGAAGATCAGGCCCCAGACGGCGAGCACCACAAGCCAGTAAAGCAGGCGCTTGAAGCCGCTGCGCGCAGGTCGGGGAGCGCTGGCGGGAGTGCCGCCGCGCCCGCCGTTGAAGCCGGAACCCGCCATCGAAACCTCATCTAGCCCTGACCGGTCCTAGCCGATCAGGCGTCCCACGGAAACGCGCCCCCGCTCCGTTCACAGGACCGTGAGGGGCGTTTCCGCCGAAACGATGACGCTTCGCGCCCCTACTGCAGAAAAGCGTTCACCTCGGCGGCGAAGACGGCCGGCTGATCCAGCATGATGAAGTGGGCGCTGTCGTCGATCCGCTTGAGGGCCGCGCCGGGCATGGTGGCGAAAGAGGCCCTGTAGATGCCGTCGGTGATCTCGGGCGTCATCCGCGGGTCGTTGAACTTCACGTAGAGGACGGTGGTCGGGGCGGTGATGGCCGGCAGTTCCGGACGCAGGTCGGTGACGATCAGCTCGCGGAACGAAGAGGCCGAGACCTGCCGGTCGCTGGTGCGGCTGTCCTCGAGCGGGCCGGCCCGCAACGCCTCGTTGTTAATCATCGCAACGATTTGGGCGTCAGCCTGCTGCTGATACTGCTCCTGCGGCGAGCTGGACATGCCCTGGTGGATCATGTCCGCCATCGGCCTGACGCTTTCCGCGGTCGGGTTCGTGCCGGGTTGGCCGAACATCGCCCCCATGAACGGGACCATGTCGACGACCATCAGCTTGCCGACGCTGGCCGGGTGTCGCGCCGCCAGCATCATGCCGATCGTGCCGCCCATCGAGTGGCCGATGACGGCCGGCTTGTTCAGCCCCTGTTCGGCGATGTACCGGGCCAGGTCTTCGGCGACCGGCGCAGCGACCGGGCCCGAGGCGTTGTCTTCAGCCGGTGCGCCGGCGAAGCCCTGCACATGGATGCGGTGGACACGGTAGCGGCCCTTTAGCTGCTCCGTCAGGCCGTCCCAGACCTCGGGCGATGAGCTGAGGCCCGGGATCAGGATCACGTCGCCCTGCGGCTGCTCTGGTCCATCTACGCGCACGTGGAAACGGCCGGAGTCGAAGGTCGCGTGCCGATGGCCGTGGCCCGCCTGGGCGTGGGCGGCCTGGGCGTGGGCGGCATGGCCTTCCTGTGCGACGGTGGTAACGGCGAAAGCGGGGCTGGACAGAAGCGCGGCGGCCAGCAGGGCGGTCAGGGCGGATGTCATTTCGGTACTCTTTCCATCGACGGTTCAGCTGGATACGCCGCTGACTTTATATTGTAAAGTGCTTTTCGCGATCAGTCGGTACTGCGGCTGGCGGGAACGCTGATCGGCAGCCTAGAATATCAGGCATGACGCCTCCCGAGACTCCCGTCGCACCTTCGGCCCCCGACACCCGAGCCCCGCCCGCGGGCTTCGGCAAAGGGTTCGTGACCGAGGCGTGGTATTTCGTGGCCCTGTCGCGGGACGTCGCGCGCGGCTCCCTGAAGCGCCACGAGCTGATGGGCGAGCCGGTCCTCATCGGCCGCACGCAGGCGGGGCAGGCCTTCGCGATGCGCGACATCTGCCCGCACCGCGCCGCGCCGCTGTCGGCCGGGCGGATCGTCGACAAGGGCGAAGGCGAGACGGTCGAGTGTCCCTACCACGGCTGGCGCTTTCGGACGGACGGCGTCTGCGCCGCCATCCCCTCGCTGGTCGAGGACCAGGCCATGGAGACAGATCGCATCCGGGTGCGGCGCTATCCGGTGCGCGAGAGCCAGGGGATGGTGTTCGTCTGGATGGCCGCCGACGCCCGCAACCCGTCGGAGCCGGATCATGAGCCGCCCGTCTTTCCGGGCGTGGTTGGCGGCGAGGCCAAGCTCGTCGAGTGGATGGATTTCGACGCCCACATCGACCACGCCGTCGTCGGCCTGATGGATCCCGCCCATGGACCCTACGTCCATCAGCAGTGGTGGTGGCGCTCGGAGCATTCGATGCACGAGAAGGCCAAGGCCTTCGAACCCCGCGAGCACGGCTTCGCCATGGTCCGGCACGCCCCCTCGTCGAACAGCCGCGCCTACAAGATCCTCGGCGGAGCGCCGGCGACCGAAATCACCTTCCGCCTGCCCGGCTATCGCTGGGAGCATATCCAGGTCGGAGAGAAACAGGTGCTGGCCCTGACCTGCCTGACGCCGGTGACGGAGACCCGCACCCGCATCACCCAGATATTCTGGTCGGACCACTGGGTCTTCGGCCTCGCGCGGCCCTTCCTGCGCATGGGCGTCGTCGCCTTCCTGAAGCAGGACGGCGGCATGGTGAACCTGCAGAACGAGGGGCTGCGCTACGACCCCGCCCTACTCTGGATCGACGACGCCGACAAACAGGCCAAATGGTACCAGCAGCTGAAGCGCGAATGGGCGAAGAGCCGAGCTGAAGCCCGCCCCTTCGCCAACCCGGTCAGACCGGCCGTGCTGAGGTGGAAGAGCTGATCGCCCTGCCTACTGACGCGAAAGGGCGCTCGCGAGGATGATGTCGATCTGCTTGCTCATGTGAGCCGTCAGCTGCTCGACGTTCCAGCCGTCGTAGGCGGCGCGGCGATAGTTGGACAGGAAGGCGTCGTAGATCAGCTCGCACAGCAGGTGCACATCCGCGTCCTGGCTTAGCTCGCCCTCGCGCACGCCGGTCTGGATCGTGTCCGAGATCACGGAGATCAGCGGCCTGATCGCTTCGCGCGTCCGCATCTCGGCGGCGACCGGCTGGAACCACGAGTGGGCGACGACGGCCTGCACCAGCGGCAGTTGATCGATGCTGGCGTGATAGGCGGCGGTGAGCGCGGCGCTCAGGCGCCCCTTGAGGGACGACTCCGCCGCAGCGGCGGACCGCACGGTCTCGGCCAGTTGCGCCATGTCGGCGGTCAGAACCGCCTCGAACAGCTCGGCCTTGTCCTGAAAGTTGGCGAACACCGCGCCGGTCGACATGCCCGCGCCCTTGGCGATGTCACGGATGGTGGCGGGTTCGTAGCCGCGCTCGGCGAACAGCTGGCGCGCGGAGTCCAGCACCTTCTGGCGGGTGCGGACCTTGGCGGCTTGGCGGCGGTTGAGGCGTGGCCCCTCGCCCTCCTGCTCATGATCGGCGGGAGAGGAGGTCTGGACGGTATCTCGCATGAAAAAAATACTCACTGGACGGCGGCTGACATCCGCCGGGGGACTGAACGCATGAGAGGGAGACATGGACTCGAGGCCCGGTTCGCCTGGGAGGCGAAGATCGGCAATCATCACGCAAGGATGACCAAAATGGGGTAACCGGACGGAATGGCGGCCGCCTCGTTCGCGGGTTAACGCCGTCAGCGGACTGGTCGGGGTGCGGCTCAGCGCCGCAGGGTCGTTCGAAGCGCGCGCGCGCGTCGCGGACCATCGCCCTCGGGCATGGCTTCCTGGAACATCTTGCGGAAACCGTCCCGACGCTCGTGGATGGAGGCCAGCACAAGCCCCATGGGCACGCCCAGATCGACGAGAGTGTTCTCCG
This sequence comes from Brevundimonas sp., assembly GCA_035654535.1. Taxonomy (GTDB): domain Bacteria; phylum Pseudomonadota; class Alphaproteobacteria; order Caulobacterales; family Caulobacteraceae; genus Brevundimonas. The sequence goes on along the minus strand of DASRWP010000406.1, from coordinate 11,842 downwards.
CCAGTTGAAGACTGGCCTCGGTGGTTTCCGGGACGGCGTCCGTGACTCCCAAGCGGTACAGCCGCACCGCGTGCTTCTCGTCCCGCGCCCGCGCGATGAGACCCACGTCCGGCCGGAGGGCGCGCACGGCCTTGACCACCTCATCGACCTTCGCCGGACTGTCCATGGTCACCACCACCGCCCGCGCGCTTTCGATGCCGCACAGGGCCAGCATCTCTGCGCGACCGGCGTCACCATAGAAGACGTTCGCGCCCTCCTGCCGGCCCTTGGCCACGGTGGCGGCGTTCGCGTCGACGGCGAGGAAGGGCTGGTCGTGGGCTGTCAGGATGTCGCTGACCAACCGTCCCACGCGGCCGAAGCCGACGATCAGAACCTGACCCTCCTCGGCCACCGGCGCCATCGCATCGTCGGGCAGGTCGGGCCGCTCGGGCGTGACCCGGAGCAACAGCCGGTCGGCGACCGCCGCCATCAGCGGAATGCTGAAAATGCTCAGGGTCGCCGCCAGCAGAACCGTCTGGGTGAAGGCGGGAGACGCGATCCCCTCCACCAGTCCCGCCCCCAGGATGACGAAGGCGAACTCTCCCGCAGGGCCCAGCACCAGCGCGGCCTCGATCGCCGTGCGCGGACCCAGCTTCCACGCCCGCGCCGCCCCGTAGATCAGCACCGCCTTCAGCAGCGTCAGCAGGGCGGCCAGCCCGAACACGCCCCACGGATTGGCCACGACCGCGTCCACGTCCAGCCCGATGCCGACGCCGACGAAGAAGACCCCGAGCAGCAGTCCCTTGAAGGGCTCGATGGAGACCTCGACCTCGCGCCGGAACTCGGTCTCGGCCAGCAGCAAGCCGGCGATCAGGGCGCCGAGGCTCATGGACAGGCCGGCCGCCTGGGCGCCGACCCCGGCGCCGACCACGACGAGCAGACTGGCGGCGATGAACATCTCCTGCCCCTGCCCGCGCGCCTTGGCGCGCGCGACTGAGCGGAACATGGGCCGCAGGACCAGCCGCCCGAGAATGACCAGAAGCGCCAGCCCGATCGCGGCCGGAATCAAGGTGAACAGCGCGGGTCCCAGAACCGTGGGATCGAACTCACCCGCCGGCGTCGCGCCGCTGTTGGCCATGGCCGCCAGAACCGTGACGGTGATCAGGATCGGCGCCACCGCCAGATCCTGCGCCAGCAGGACGGCGAAGGTCGCGCGGCCCGCTGAGGTGGTGATCCGGCCCCGCTCGGCCATGACCGGCATGACCACCGCCGTCGATGACAGCGCCAGACCCATGCCCAGCACGGCGGCGGACACCAGCGGCTGACCCATGATCATGAACACGGCCCCGAGCCCGACGGTGCAGACCGCGACCTGGGTCAGACCGAGCCCGAACACCAGTCGGCGCATGGCCTTGAGCCGCTCCCACGACAGCTCGAGGCCGATCATGAACAGCAGGAAGGCGACGCCGAGCTCCGACAGCGACCGGATTTGGGCCGCATCGGAGATGGTCAGCCAGGACAGCCAGGGCGCCTCATCGGCCAACCGCGCGAGGCCATGCGGGCCCAGCAGCACTCCAGCGGCGAGGAATCCGAGAACGGGGCTGATGCGGAGCCGGTTGAACAGGGGCACGATGACGCCTGCAGCGGCCAGAAAGACGACCAGATCCTTATATTCGCCGCCGGCGCCGTGACCCGTCATTCGCCCTCTCTGACGGTTCAGCCTACAGGCTGAAACGCCGCCCTGTCTGGATTTCCGTCGATGATGACAAAAAATTCAGGCGACAGTCATGTGACGGGGCGTAGGGTCGGATGTGACGCATCCGTAACGGAAGCGAAGCCGAGGAAATCCATGAAACGTCTGCTCGTCGGCGCCGCTCTCGGCGCCCTGTTGCTGCCCGCGTCCATTGCATCCGCCCAAACCGCCGACGGCCACGATCACGGCTGCATCGATGAAGGCTGCATCGTCATCGAACTGTTTCAGACGCCTGTCGAAGGCGCCACGGTGCTCGGTTATCAAGGCGTCGAGACGCCGAGATACGGGACCTGGGGCGTCGACCTGAACGGGCGCGACACCTCGGTCAATCCGGGCGACAGCTTTATGCGCTACGCCAACGGGGCTGCGCTGGACCGCATGCAGATTCCGTCGGACCGTACGTCCTACGGCTCGTTCGCCCTGCTGCGCGAACTGTCGGACAACCGGGTCAAGGCCATGGTCGAGGGCCTCAGCGGCCGCACGGACCTGACCGCTGGATCCGACGAACAGAAGATCGCCGACGCCTACCGCTCCTACATGGACGTCGAGCGGATCGAGGCGCTGGACGCCCAGCCGCTGCAGCCGTTCCTCGCCGCCATTCGCGCCGCCAACACCCACGAGGCGGCGGCCGTCTACATGGGCAGCACGCAGGGCCGCCTTGGAGCCTCTATCTTCGGCACCGGCATCGGCACCGACCAGAAGGCACCGACCCGCTATGTCGTCACGACCGGTCAGGGCGGTCTCGGACTGCCCAGCCGCGACTACTATCTCGAAGAGCGCTGGGCCGCGAAGAAGGCGCTCTATCAGGCCTATGTCGCCCGCATGCTCGGCATGATCGGCTGGGAGAACGCGGAACAGCGCGCCGCCGACATCCTCGCGTTCGAGAACCGGATCGCCGAGGCGCACTGGACCGCGGCCGAGAACCGCAACCGGGACGAGACCTACAACGAGTACACCATCGCCAGACTGGCCGAGGACGCCCCGGGCTTCCCGTGGCAGGACTACTACACCGCGGTCGGCGTCGGCGAGGTTCCGCGCCTGATCGTTCGTCAGGACACCGCCCTGCCGAAGATGGCCGCCATCTACGCCGAGACGCCGATCGAGGTGATCCAGGCGTGGCAGGCCTTCCACACCACCGACCAAGCCGCCACCCGCCTGTCGAACCGGTTCGCTGACGCCCAGTGGGAGTTCCGCTCGCGCGACCTGAATGGTCAGCCGATGCAGCGGCCGCGCGACAAGCGCGGGGTGACCTTCGCCGAAGGGATGCTGGGCGAGGCCATCGGGCGTCAGTATGTCGCCGAATACTTCCCGGCCGAATCCAAGGCCAAGATGGAGGATCTGGTCGCCAACCTGCGGACGGCGCTCGGCAACCGCATCCGCAACTACGACTGGATGAGCCCCGACACCCAGGCCGCCGCAGCCGATAAACTGGCGAAATTCACCGTCAAGATCGGATATCCGAACAAGTGGCGGGACTATTCGGCTCTAGAAGTCCGGCCTGACGACCTGTTCGGCAATGCCGAGCGGGCGGGCATCTTCCGCTGGAACTATCAGCTCAACCGGCTGAATGATCCCGTCGACAAGACCGAGTGGGGCATGACCCCGCAGACGGTGAACGCCTATTACAACTCGACCAATAACGAGATCGTCTTCCCGGCCGCGATCCTGCAGCCGCCGTTCTTCGATCCGGACGCCGATCCGGCCGTCAACTATGGCGGCATCGGAGGCGTCATCGGCCACGAGATCGGCCACGGCTTCGACGACCAAGGCTCCAAGTCCGACGGCGACGGCGTTCTGCGCAGCTGGTGGACGGCGGAAGACCGGGCCAATTTCGACGGCCTGACCAAGCGGCTCGGCGAGCAATACGCCCAGTTCGAGCCGATCCCGGGCTTCACCATCAACCCCGGCCTGACCATGGGCGAGAACATCGGCGACGCCGCCGGCACGGCGGTGGGTCTGGAGGCCTACCACCTGTCGCTGAACGGCCAGCCGGCCCCGGTGATTGACGGCACCACCGGCGATCAGCGCTTCTTCTACGGCTGGGCCCAAGTCTGGCAGTCGAAGATGCGCGACGACGCCCTGCGCAACCAGATCGCCACAGACTCCCACAGCCCCGCGGAGTTCCGGGTCATTGGTCCGCTCCGCAACATCGACGCCTGGTACACGGCGTTCGACGTTCAGCCGGGCTCGAAATACTACCTCGCGCCTGCGGACCGCGTCCGCATCTGGTGAGGCGAGTCAAGTTGAGCTGAAGAAGGGCCGGAGCGGCGTCGCTCCGGCCTTTTTTGCGAAAGCAGGCGCCGGGCCTCTCCCTCCCCCCGGGGGGAGGGTCCTTGTCGCGCAGCGGCAAGGGGGTGGGGGCGCTTCGGCAAGGTCGACACGCTCGCGCTCGCGTCGCCCAGCCCCTCCCACCCGGCTTCGCCTGCGGCTCAGCCACCCTCCCTCAAGCGGGAGGGAGAGGGACGGGTCACCGCCAACCTCCGGACAGCAAAAAGCCCGCCGCGGGGGATACATCGCGGCGGGCTTCTTTCGCTCTTTTACGAGCGGACGTTTCCTCCCCGAAACGCCTCCGGGCGGCTGCTGCGCCGAAACGCTGCGCTTCCCGAGTAAGTCAGAATGACGACACTTCGTCGCTCAAGTCAATCAAGCCCGCCCCGGAAGTCGCGGAAATTCCTTACTTACCGGCGATAACTCACGAACCTGTGCGCGCACCCGTGATGATCGCTTGCACGGTCGCAACCAGATCGCCGCGCGCGACAACGCGCTGGCCCGGCCGCTCCGTCTTCCACGCCTCATTGTCGGTCACCCCGGCGGCGAGGGCGCGTCCGGCGTCGAGATCCTTGACCGTGACCTGGCCGGCGGCGATCTCGTCCCCGCCGAGGATGACCGCCGCCGGTGCGCCACGGCGGTCGGCGTACTTCATCTGCGCCTTCATGCCGGCCCGGCCGAGGTAGAGCTCCGCCGCGATCCCGGCGTTGCGCAGCTCCGACACGGCGTCGAGGTAGTGCCGCATGTCAGCGTCCGAGAAGACGATGACGACCACCGGCCCGCGCACACCGTCGCCCGCCCCCCGGCCAGCCGCTTTCAGCGCGGACGCCAGCCGCGAGACCCCGAAAGAGAACCCCGTCGCCGGCAGACGCTCGCCGGTGAACCGGGCGACCAGATCGTCGTAGCGCCCTCCGCCGCCGATTGACCCGAACCGCACGGCCCGGCCCTTTTCGTCTGTCGTCTCCAGCAGCAGGTCGGCCTCGAACACCACGCCGGTGTAGTATTCCAGCCCCCGCACAATAGTCGGGTCAAAGCGCGCGGCGTCCTGCCCCACGCCCATGACGTTCAGCGCCGCATCGACGGCGGCCAGCTCGTTCAGCGCCTGCTCGCCGGTCTGGCCCAGCCCCCCGGCCCGGGCGACCGCGTCAAGCGTCCCGGCGCGCGTCAGGCCTTCCGTCCCCTCTGGCGCGAGGAACCCCTCAATGGTTGCGATCACGCCCGATGGCAGTCCGGCCCCCTTGGTGTAGTCGCCGGAATCGTCCAGCCGACCCTCGCCCAGCAGGGCGGCCACGCCGCCCCAGCCGAGCCGGTCAAACTTGTCGATGGCCCGCAGCGCGGTGAGCCTCTGCCCCGCGTCCTCGATGCCGCCAGCCTCGAACAGGCCATCGAACAGCTTGCGGTTCGAGACCTTGATAACGGCCTGCCCCGCCTCGAGGCCGGCCGCTTTCAGGCCCTCTCCGGCCATGGCGATGATTTCGGCGTCCGCCTCCGGGCGGTCCGATCCCACGGTGTCGGCGTCGCACTGGACGAACTCGCGGAAGCGGCCCGGTCCGGGCTTCTCGTTCCGCCATACCGGGCCGAAGGCGTAGCGCCGAAACGGCTTGGGCAGCGTCTCCCAGCCTTGGGCGGCGAACCGCGCCAGCGGGGCGGTCAGGTCATAGCGAAGCGCCATCCACTGATCGTCGTCGTCCTGCAGGGCGAAGACGCCCTCGTTCGGGCGATCGGCGTCCGGCAGGAATTTGCCCAGCGCGTCGGCGTATTCGAAGGCTCCGGTCTCGAGCGGCTCGAAGCCCCAACGCTCGTAGACCTCGGACACCCGAGCCACCAGCCGGCGCTCGGCCACGAGATCGGGGCCCCGGCGATCGGCGAACCCTCTCGGATTGCGGGCTTCGGGTCGGATCGGCGCGTCAGTGCTCATGCCGCGCGCTTAAGCCATCGGCCGCCGCCGGGCAACGACGCGCGGCAGGCTTAAGCCGCGACCGTCTTGCGCAGCGGCATCATCCGGCCGTAGGTCAGACAGCGCCAGGCCCACTCGAACGGACCCATGCTGAACGCCGACAGCCACAGCGGCGACCAGACCAGTTGGGCGACCCAGATCGCGCCGACGACGGCCCACAGGGCCCCCGGTCCCATGGTCCCGAACCATTGCGGGCCCCACGGCATGTAGAACAGGGTCGCCATGATGAGGGTCTGGGTCAGGTAGTTCGTGAACGCCATCCGCCCAACCGGGGCCAGCACCTGCGTCACGACCTTGAGCCCGAACCGCGTCATCAGGACCAGCATGCTGACGTAGCCAAGGGTCACCAGCGGCGCGAGGCCTCCGGCGGCGTCCGCCAGCCCGCGCGTGGGATCGGCGTCGGGACCCGCGGCCTGCTCAATCAGAAGGGCGGTCCCGGACACCCACAGGTTCACAGCGGCGATGGCGGCGATCACGGCGTAGAGCCAGACCGGAGCCCGCCCGGTCAGGAAGCCGGACTTGAACAGCCCGAGACCCAGCATCATCAGCGGCACGGTGACCATGATCATGAAGACGCTGGCCCCCTGGGCCATCGCCCACGCCCTGGCGTTTTCGATCCAGGCCCCGGCGCCGGCGCGATAGGCCTCGACCGTCGCCATGACCTCGGCCGGCGTCGCCTGCGGCATGCCCGCCTCGAACTTGCTGCTGAACGCCTCGCCAAGCCCCGCCATCGCCAGCGGCCCGGCTGTCGCGATCACGCCCCAAAGCAGGGTGATGCCGCCGCCGATCCAGATCAGTTTCCCGGCCTTCATCGACCGCATCATCATCATCAGCAGGCCGCAGTATGCGTAGTGCAGGAGGATGTCGCCGAACCAGAAGGCGAGACCGTGGATCAGCCCGAAAAGCGCCAGCCAGAACAAGCGCCGCCGCAGCAGCTTGCCCCGCGTCTCGTCGAAACGATCACCGCCGACCAGCCAGATCGAGACTCCGAACAGCATGGTGAAGAGCGTGCGGAACTTGTCCGCGAAGAATACGTCGGTGACCCAGTGACCCCAGCCGTTCGCGCCCGTCAGGGCGAAGGGCCGCGCGGCCTCGCTCATTCCGACGGCCATCGGCCAGGCGAAGGCCATGGCGTTGACGGCCAGAATTCCGAGAACCGCCCAGCCCCTGAGCATGTCGAGGTGGAATATCCGGTCCTTCGGGGCGACGGGCGCGAGCGCGCTGTCGGCGCCGGCGCGCGGCGTGGACGTGAGTTCGGCTGTGGTCATGACTTTCCCCCCGGATCGTTCCGTCAGCTTGGCTGAACCCTGCGCGGCGTCAATGAAATAACGGCGTCTTCAGCCCGATCCACGCTCGCCAAGCACGCCCAGCCGGTCGCGGACCTCCGGCTGGGGCGAAAAGGCGATGAAGGCGACGCAAAGGCCAGCCCAAAGGGCGTAGCTGACGCCGACCAGTACGGCGATCGGCAGCAGGCCGACGCCGAACAGCAGAAGGCTGGTCTCGGTCGCCCCCGCCGCCTGGGCTATGCCGCCGGCCTCGAACCATCCGACAATGGCCACCACCAGCGCCAGCATGGCCTGGAGCGCCGCGGCCAGCAAACCCCCGTAGAACATAAAGCGCCAGACCACGCCCAGCCGGGTCGACGGGCGGCCGCTGCGCGACCGCTCCCTGTTGAGCAGCCACAGACCACCGGGGACGGCGGCGAGGCCGACGATCAGGACCACGAGCCGCCAGTCCATCTCAAGCCCCGGCAGCCAGTTGCGCGGCGGCCAGACGAACAGGGTGATCACCAGCGGCGGCCACAGGGCGCCGGCCACGGCCGCCAGCGCGATGCGGTGCGGCTCGCCCCGCCAGGCGACGCGCTGCTGGCCGGGAAAATCCTCGGGACGTTCGAGTGTGGGGATCATCGGGTCGGAACCGGTTCAGGGCCTGAATAGTCGTAGAAGCCGCGGCCCGACTTGCGACCCAGCCATCCCGCCTCGACATATTTCACCAGCAGGGGACACGGCCGGTACTTGCTGTCGGCGAGACCGTCGTAGAGCACGTTCATGATGGCCAGGACGACGTCCAGCCCCATGAAATCCGCCAGCTCCAGCGGCCCCATCGGATGGTTGGCGCCCAGTTTCAGCGCCTTGTCGATCGAGGCCACGTTCCCGACGCCCTCATACAGGGTGTAGACGGCCTCGTTGATCATCGGCACCAGAATGCGATTGACGATGAAGGCGGGAAAGTCTTCGGCGTTGGTGGTGGTCTTGCCCAGCGACTCGGCGAAGGCCAAGGCCGTGTCATAGGTGTCCGCCGAGGTGGCGATGCCGCGAATTATCTCGACCAGCTTCATCACCGGCGCGGGCTTCATGAAGTGCAGTCCGATGAACCGGTCCGGCCGGTCCGTGGCCGAAGCCAGACGCGTAATGGAGATCGACGAGGTGTTGGACGCCAGCAGCGTGCCTGCGCCGAGATGCGGCGTCAGGTCGGCGAGGATGGCCTTCTTGACCTGCTCGTCCTCCACCGCCGCTTCGATCACCAGATCGGCCTTGGCCGCGGCGGCGAGCGAGCGAGCGGGCGATATTCGCGACAGGGCGGCGTCTGCCGCGCCCTGCCCGGTGAGGCCGCGCGCGACCTGACGCGCCAGACTGGCGGCGACGGCCGCCTGCGCCTGCGGGACGCGCCCGGGATCGGAGTCGTACAGCAGCACCTCATAGCCGCCGGCCGCGACGGCCTGGGCTATGCCCGCCCCCATCTGGCCCGCGCCGACGATGGCGACTGTTCGGATCGTGGTCATGAATTCCGGATGGCTGGCGGGCGAGGGCCCGGTCGGAGCGGCACCTTAGGACCCTCGACAGACGGCGCAAGGCCGGATCGGCGACACGGACGGATCGCTCCGCCGCTGTCGCCGTCGCGCCTCTATCCCAGCATCGAGATCAGGATGGGCGCCGTCATCCGGTTGAACAGGATCCGGGCGAAGTTGATCAGCAGCAGCACCACGATCGGCGAGATGTCGATGCCGCCCAGAGACGGGATGATGCGGCGGAACGGTTCCAGCAGCGGCGCCGTCAGCCGGTCGAGGAAGTCGGCGATCTGGTTCACGAACCGGTTGCGTCGGTTGATGACGTCGAACGCGAACAGCCAGCTCAGGATAGCCGACAGGATGATCGACCAGGTCATGATCGACAGGATCGTGTTGACCAGCCAGACGATGGCGTAACCCATGGGGGGCTCCCGAAGCGAATGCAGCGCCGCTTCTAGCGTGACCGCCGCCATCGGCCAAGGAGCGAGCGTTGCGGCGCCCTGCCCCCGCCTGATCCCCCGTTGACACCACCCGGCCGCCGACCGTATGTCGCGCGCTCGCCTGCACCCGACGGACCGTCGGGTTTGGGGGGCCGTAGCTCAGTTGGTAGAGCGCGTCGTTCGCAATGACGAGGTCAGGGGTTCGACTCCCCTCGGCTCCACCAGGCGCGAGGCGCCAAGCTTGACTGTACGATGTAGGCGTCGTTTGATGTTTACGTCCTGACGAGCCGCGAGCGAGCAGCGTCGTGCATAGAGGTCGGCTGAACTTCTGGATCATGGTGGCCGCCGGACTTTTCGGGGCGACATGTCTGGGCGTCGCCATGGTCGCCGAGGCATCACCTGTGGTCCGGTCAGAAGGCTGGGCCGCCCTGCTGTCAGATGCCACATTTCAGCATAAGACAGGCGAACTCATGATTGTCGGATCGCTGTTCGCGGCTTCGCTGTGCAGCGCAATCCGGTCCACAGACTGGATCGCCCGGATGCTCATGAAGGTCTGGCCGCTTATGATCCTCGGAAGCGCTCTCAACCTGTCAGCATGGATCGCCAGCGGCCAGCACACCTCGTGGTCGTCGCTGAACCGCCTGTGGTTCATGCTGCTGGTTTTGGTCGGCCTGGGTGCTTCCCCCGCACTTCGCTTCTGGCTTGGACATCGCTCGGCCAGCGCTTCCAAACTTGGCGGTTAGGCCCCAAGCGCGGACAAGGCCTCACAAGGCGGCTTTTGGAGGCAGGCGTATCCTGACCTGACCTTGAGCCAATCGGTCGAGTCTGGCTCCGGCCATGCTTTTGCGCGAAAGCAGTCGTTGTGACCCCAGCTTCCCTGCCATTCCCGATTTGCGTCGCCGCCCTGTACCGGTTCGCCCCGATCGCCGATCCGGTCGCCGTGCGTGCGCATCTCGAAGCCCTGTGCGCGCCGGACGTGCGGGGGACGCTGCTGGTCGCCCGCGAGGGGCTGAACGGGACCATCGCCGGGCCCGGGGCGGCGGTGGAGCGCGTTCTGGACGGCGTCCGGGCCCTGCCTGGTTTCGCCGGGCTGGACGTCAAGCGCGCGACAGCGGCCACGCCGCCCTTCCATCGTATGAAGGTGCGGATCAAGCCCGAGATCGTCACAATGGGCCAGCCTGACCTCGACCCGACGGACGCCGGAGCCTATGTCTCGCCGCAGGACTGGAACGCGTTGATCCGCGACCCCGGCACGGTGGTGATCGACACCCGCAACGACTACGAGGCCGCCGTCGGCGCCTTCGCCGGGGCGGTGCAGCCGAACACCCGCGCCTTTCGAGACTTCCCGGCGTGGTTCCGCGAAGAGGGCCGGGCTCTGCTGGACCGACCCGGCGTCGAGCGGGTGGCCATGTACTGCACCGGCGGGATCCGCTGCGAGAAGGCCACGGCCTTTCTGAAAAGCGAGGGTGTCCAGCAGGTCTTCCATCTGGAGGGCGGCGTCCTTCGCTATCTCGAGGCGACGCCGGAACCGGACAGCCTCTGGCTGGGCGAATGCTTCGTCTTCGACGAAAGGGTGGCGGTCGGCCACGCCCTCGCGGCGGGTTCACACAGCCTTTGCCGGGCCTGCCGCATGCCCGTCAGCGAAGCCGGCCGCGCCTCGCCGCGCCATGTCGAGGGGATCAGCTGCGACCGCTGCGCCGACGCCCGCGGCGACGCCGACCGGGCGCGGTACCGGGAGCGGGCGCGACAGATGGAGATCGCGAACGCCCGCGGCGTGGCGCACATCGGCGCGGCGGGGCGGGAGCGGACGAAAGATTGAGCCGCGCGAACTTGGCCGGTCCGGAGGGGCTGATCAGTCCGCCCGGCGCCAGCCCCCGGCGCGCCACGCCCATGCATCGTTCAAGAGCGCTGCGGCGCGCTCGGCCTCGCCCATTCCCTGACCGCCGATGCCGCCGAAAATAAAGAAACCGATCCCGGGCACGGCGGCGCCGTCATGTTCGGCCCGGAGTGGCGGCGCTTGCCCGATCGTCTGCCGCTCCCAGCCCGCCGCGGTCACCAGCCAGGTGTCCCCGACACGCCCGCTCTGACCGAAGCCTCCAAACACGATCAGGGCCTCCCGGTCGGGATCGTAACCCGAGGCGAAGTGGAACAGCGGCGGTCCGTCCGGGGCGAAGGGTGTCCAGCCCCCTCCATCCCATGCCCAGCTGTCGCCCTTCGCCGTCGCGCCATTTCCTCCGAGCAGCACCGCGCGCCGGAGGCCCGGATGCCAGCTCATGCCGTGAGAGGTTCGCGGCCCCGGCCCCGCCTCAGCCAGCAGACTCCACCGCGCGCCGTCCCACGCCCAGGTGTCGTCAAGCTTGCGGCGCGTCGCGTCAGCGCCGCCGAACAGGATGGCGTGGCCTCGCGCTTCGTCGAACGCCATCGCGCCGAGTTGTCTCCCCGCCGGGCCGTTATCGGCGGCCTTGCGCCAACCCGCTTCATCCAGCAGCCCGGATTGACGCGTGGCGAAGGCCCCTGCCCGGCCAGCTGACGCCACGCGGTTCCATCCCACGCCCAAGTGTCGCCGAGGCGTTCGAAGGCTCCATCGACGCCTCCGAACAGGATCAGCAGGCGACGGCTGACGTCGTAGGCCATGGCGTGGCCGGCGCGATGCGGCG
>DASRWP010000405.1:0-7816 GCA_035654535.1 Brevundimonas sp. | reverse complement strand
TCCTTGACGAGGCGACCAGCGCCCTCGACAGCCGGACCGAGGCCGCCATCCAGAAGACGCTGCGCAAGGCTCGGGCGGGACGCACGACCCTGGTCGTCGCCCACCGGCTGTCGACCATCGCGGATGCAGATCAGATCCTCGTACTCAAGGCCGGCCAGATCGTCGAGCGCGGGGCGCATCATGAGCTGGTGGCCCGGCAGGGCGGGGAGTACGCGGCCCTGTGGCGCAAGCAGACGCGCGGAGCCCGGACCGACCGTCAGTCTGTCGAGCCCCGGACCTAGGGGGCGGAGGCCGCGGGCCGTGGCGCCGCTTTGCGCACGACGACCTGCCCCAGGCTGTCGAGGACAGCGGCCCGCGAGTCGGCTTCCTCCAGCGGCAGGTTCTGAAGCAGTTTCAGCGCGCGCGCATGGACAGTCACGATACGCCAGTCGAAGGGCTGGCCGGCGGGCGCGTTGTCGAGGATATCGCACAGACCCGCGGCGGCGCGGCACAGATCGAGCAGTTCAAAGGGACTTGCGGCGTCGATGACGCCGTTGGCGGCGCGATAGGCTTCGCCGATGCGGCCCGGCTGTTCCTCGAGCGAGCTCGGCTCAGGGACGCTTTCAAGCAGGATGATCTGCGCGTCGACCACGGCCATCGCCTGAGCGCGCATCGCCTCGATGTTGGCTCGAGCCTGGGCCAGGGCGACGCCGACGCTGACGCCGCCTGCCGAGTCGATCATGGTGGCGAGGCGGGACTTGGCTCGCGTGTGGGTTATGACGCTCACTGGATTTCCTCCGCCGCCTCGGCCGCTGCTGCCCGGGCCTGCTCTGCGACGAACGCGGCCTGCCGGATCACCGAGGCGCGCCGTTCCTCCCCCTCGGGCCCGGCATCGCGCACACGGCGATCAGGGCCGAAATAGTCCCCGACCTCGAGGAATGGTCGGGGATCGCGCGCGACCCAGACGATCCGCTCCAGCAGGGTGGTGGCGCTGAATGGCTTGGTGACGACGAAGTTCGCGCCGCAGTCGCGCGCCTCCATCATGCGAGAGCGCCGCATATGCGCGGCAGTCATGATGACGGGCGTCATGGCGTTCGGCGGTTTGACCGAGCGGCGAAGCCACCGGACAAGCTCATAGCCGTCGACCGTCGGCATCTCGCAGTCAACCACGATCAGGTCGACGGCCTGATCCGAGAGAATCTCCATGGCGGCGGCTGCGGAGTGGCAGCTGTAGCGCACCCGGATCCCAAACCCGCGGAGGGCGGAGCAGGTGAGGTCGAGGCCAAAAGGCGAATCGTCGATGACCATCGTCACCGCGCCGGAGAGATTGATAACCGAACTCTCGCGAAGCGCCTCGCCGACGCCGCTCAAGACACACTCATGAAACTATCCGGCCACAACCTTGCACGCATGACGGGACCGTCGCAGGTCGTGGTAGACGACAGGTTAATGCGGGCCGTTGCGACCGATGGCGTAGAACCGATCCGCCCGCGCCTTGCGCAGCTGGTCCGGTGTCAGCCCCGACAGGGCGGCCAGTTCCTCGGCCAGGACGTCGGCGACGGCGCTGATGGCCGCCTGCGGATCGGCATGAGCTCCGCCAGTTGGCTCGGGAATGATCCGGTCCACGATCTTCAGCTCGACGAGGTCCGGGGCCGTGATCTTCATAGCCATGGCCGCATCGCGCGCCCGGCCTCCATCGCGCCACAGGATGCCCGCCGCACCCTCAGGCGAGATGACCGAATAGATGGAGTGCTCCAGCATCAGCACGCGGCCCGCCGCCGCGATGGCGATGGCGCCGCCCGAGCCGCCCTCGCCAGTGATGGTGGCGATCGAGGGCACGCCCAGCGTCAGGCAGCGCTCGGTCGAGCGCGCAATAGCCTCGGCCTGGCCCCGCTCCTCCGCGCCCAGTCCGGGATAGGCCCCGGCGGTGTCCACGAAGGTCAGCACCGGCAAGCCGTAACGCTCGGCGAGGTCCATCAGCCGCACAGCCTTCCGGTAACCCTCGGGCCGGGCCATGCCGAAATTGTGTACGACGCGGGTCTGGGTGTCGTGACCCTTCTCATGGCCCATGACGACCACCGGCTCACCCCGGAACCGCGCCAATCCGCCGAGGATGGCCTGATCGTCGCCGAATTGCCGATCGCCCTTCAACTCGACGAAGTCGGTGAACAGGCCGGCGACGTAATCGACGAAATGCGGCCGCTGCGGATGGCGCGCGACCTGCGTCTTCATCCATGGATCGAGCCCGGCGTAGGTCTTGCGGCGCAGCTGGTCCGCCTTCTGGCGCAGCCCTTGAATCTCCGCCTCGAACGAGCCCGAGGTCGAAGACAGAAGGCTCAGTTCCTCGATTTTCGCTTCCAGATCCGCGATCGGCTTTTCGAACTCGAGGTAGTGCACGGCCATCAGGGCGTCTTCATGCTCGGCGCGCCCTGCGGCGCTTCTGGAAGGCCGCGGAACCTAGTGGGGAGAAAGCCGGGGGGCAAGCGGCGGTTCATGGACGGCGGCCTTCCACTTCGAGGAGATCAGTCGTCGCGCGCCAAGGGGTGCTTGTCACGCACGACCTGCGCCAGCCGGTCCGTGGCGACGTGGGTGTAGATCTGGGTGGTGGCGATGTCAGCATGGCCCAGCAGCGTCTGAACCACGCGCAGATCGGCCCCGCCCTCCAGCAGGTGGGTGGCGAAGGCGTGACGAAGGACGTGGGGGCTTACCCGGGCGGGGTCGATGCCGGCGTCGATGGCCGTCTGATCCAGCAGCTGGGCGAAGCGGCGCGGGGTCAGATGACCCTTGGCCGAGGCGGACGGGAACAGCCACGGGCTGTCCGGAGCCTTCTCGGGCCGCGCGGCCTCGCGTGCGACCAGCCACGTCTTCACCGCCTCTCGCGCGGCGGTGTTGAGAGGCGCGAGGCGCTCCTTGCCGCCCTTGCCGCGCACGATCAGGCAGGCCGGATCGCGACGGACGGCCTCGAGGCGCAATGCCAGCAGTTCGGAGACGCGGAGGCCGGAGGCGTAGGCGAGCTCTACCAGAGCGACGAGCCGCAAGCTTCCGAGGCCGTCTCTGGCGGCGGCGGAGGCCAGCAGGCGCGAGATCTCGTCTCCGGACAGGATTTTGGGCAGGCTGCGCCCCTGTTTGGGCGCGTCGAGACGCCTTGAGGGATCGTCCGCGCGCCAGGCCTCGCCCAGGGCGAAGCGGTAGAACTGCCTGACGGCGGAACGCCGCCGCGCCTGCGTGGCCGGGGACAGGCCGCGGCGCGCCAGTCCAGCGTACCAAGCCTCCACCCCGGTCTCGTCGGCCTGCATCAAACCGCCCGCCACGCCCGCTTCTGCGTCAGCCAGATCCCGGGCGTATGCGGCCAACGTGTGGGGCGAGGCGTCGCGCTCAACCGCCATCATCTCGAGAAAGGCCTCGATCTGCGGCGTGCTCATGCGACCCGGCGCTTTGCGCGAGGCGCGCTTGGTGTAGAGGGTGGTCGCGTCATGCCGTGCCTGTCCGCGTCTCGTCCGTCGCCTTCCAACCGGGTTCCGCGGGGCCGCCGTTGAGCGAACCCGCGCCGATTCCCGCGTCCGAACGCAGCATAGCCCTCGTTGGCCTCATGGGCGTGGGCAAATCGACGGTCGGACGACGGCTGGCGAAACGCCTTGGCCTGCCGTTCGCCGACGGGGACATCGAGATCGAAGCGGCGGCGGGGATGACGGTGTCGGACATCTTCGCCCGATTGGGCGAGGCGGAGTTTCGGGCCGGGGAGGCGCGCGTCATGAAGCGGCTGCTGGAAGGGCCCCGGATGGTGCTGGCGACGGGCGGCGGCGCCATCCTCAACGCCGATACGCGGGCGGCGCTCGAGGCGCGGGCTGTGACCGTCTGGATGAGGGCCGATCTCGAGACCGTGGCGGAGCGGGTTCAGCGACGCGACACCCGCCCGTTGCTGCGGGGCCGCAACCCGCTGGAGGCGCTGACTTCGATGGCGGCGGTCCGCTACCCGTTCTATGGCATGGCCGATGTCACCGTAGACGTGGCCCGGGGCGCCCATGCGGAGGCGGTAGAGGCGATCGTGCAGGCGCTCAACGCCTTTCTTGCGAGGTCCGCGGCATGAGCACGACTGTTTCCGTGAGCGGGCCCGGCTTCGCCCCCTACGACGTTGTGGTCGGGCGGGGCCTGCTGCGCCAGCTGGGCGCGCGCGTCGCCCCGATGGTCGGCGGGCGGACGGTGATCGTGACCGACAAGACCGTCGCGGCGTTGCACGGACCCGCCGCGATGGCGTCCCTCGAGGCGGTCGGCATACGCGCCCGGCTTCTGAGCGTGCCGTCGGGCGAGAGTTCAAAGTCCTTCACCGAACTGGAACGGGTCATTGACCGGCTGCTGGCGTTCGGCCTCGACCGCAAGGATGTGATCATCGCCCTCGGCGGCGGCGTCGTGGGTGATCTGGCCGGGTTGGCCGCCGCGCTCTACATGCGCGGGATCGGCTTCATTCAAGTCCCCACCACCCTGCTGGCGCAGGTGGATTCCTCGGTCGGCGGCAAGACAGCGATCGACACGCCGCGCGGCAAGAACCTTGTAGGGGCCTTCCATCAACCCCGGCTGGTGCTCGCGGACATCGACCTGCTCGCCACCCTGCCCAAGCGTCAGCTGCGCTCAGGCTGGGCCGAGGTGCTGAAGCACGGGCTGATTACCGACGCCGGCTTCTTCGACTGGCTGGCGGGCGGGGGCGCGGCGGGCGCGGCGGGCGATGCGGACGCGCTGGCCCGCGCGGTCGTCCGTTCCGTCGAGATCAAGAGCGCCATCGTCGCCGAGGATGAACGCGAGGGCGGGCGGCGCGCCCTGCTGAACCTCGGTCACACTTTCGGGCATGCGATCGAGGCGGAGCTGGGGTTCAGGGACACGGCGCTGACGCACGGCGAGGCGGTCGCGCTGGGCTGCGCCATGGCCTTCCGGCTGTCGGCTCAGAGGGGCCTGTGCGCAGCGGCCGAGACCGAACGGGTCGAGGCGGTGCTCGCCGCCGCCGGGCTGCCGACCCGGCTGGAACAGGCAGGGTCGTTCACGGCGGACCGGCTGGTCAAGCGGATGGCCGCGGACAAGAAGGCGGAGGCCGGGCGGGTGACGCTGATTCTCGCGCGGGCCATTGGTGACGCCTACGTCGAGCGTTCGCTCGACCGGAGCGTCCTGTCGAAGTTCCTGAGGGCCGAAGGCGCGGCCTAGTCGACGGCCCGGCAGTCGGTCGGGTCGCGACCGTCGGCGGTCCACGTGGCCATCACGCCCTTCCCGCGCAGCTCATAGCCCGAGGCGCGATACCACAGGCCGTCGGCGGACTGCTCCTGGAACAGGTCCACGGCCGCCCCGCTGGAGTTGCGGACCGTCGCCATGCGCCGTGGGTTGTCGAAATCGACCGAGAGCCGCTCGCTGTTGTTGCACAGATAAACGGTCCGGATGATCCGGTTCAGCGCGCGGTCCTGAAGCTCGGCTCCCGTGCGCCTCTGTGAGGTCTGCGCCGCCTCCGCCCGCTCTCGCACGGCATCGCCGTCCGACGGAGCCTCGGCCGGTTTCTCACCGCAGGCGGTTATGGCGAGAGCGAGCAGGAGGGGCAGGGCGTGGGGCTTCATGCGGGCTCTCGAAAGCGGAGCCGTGGGGCCCGGCAAGCTAACGTGCTTTGGCGCCCGCCGTTCCTTTGCGCCGGACGCGGAAGAATTCTCGCAGCAGGTCTCCGCCTTCCGCAGCCATGACGCCGCCTTCGACCGCGGGCTTCCAGTGACAGGTCGGCTGGTCGAAGAAGCGCGGACCATGAGCGACGGCGCCGCCCTTGGGGTCGTTCGCGCCCCAGACTACGCGGCCGATGCGGGCGTGGCTGATAGCCCCCGCGCACATGGCGCAGGGCTCGAGCGTGACATAGAGCGTCAGGCCGGTCAGGCGGTAGTTGGCCCGTTTCGCCGCCGCTGCGCGGAGGGCCACGATCTCGGCATGGGCGGTCGGATCATGGGCGCCGATGGGGCCGTTGCGACCTTCCGCCACTACCTCGCCCGTGGCCTCGTCGACGATCACGCAGCCGACGGGGGTCTCGCCTGCGTCCGCCGCCGCTTGCGCACACGCCAAGGCCATGTGCATGAACCGCTCATCATGGCCAGCCATCCCCGAGACAACGACAAGAAGCCACGCTCGCGTCAAGACGGCGACCGCGACGGCCCGCGCAAACCCTACGTCAAACGCGCCGAAGGCGGCGACGACCGCGGCCCGCCGAAGGGCGGAAAGCCCTTTGGAAAGCCGGGCGGCAAGCCTTTCAGCAAGGACGGCAAGCCCGCGGCCCAAGCCGACGAGGGACCCAAACGCAGCGAACGCATCGCCAAGGCGATGGCCCGCGCCGGCATCGCCTCGCGCCGCGAGGTCGAGCGGCTGATCGGTCTGGGCAAGGTCGCGGTGAACGGCAAGATCCTCGACACACCGGCGGTTCTGGTGACCCGCGACGATGTCATAACCGTCGACGGCAAGCCGATCGGTTCGGCGCAGGCGACGCGTGTGTGGCGCTATCACAAGCCGGCCGGCCTGCTGACCTCGCACACAGACCCCGCCGGACGCCCGACCGTGTTCGACGCCCTGCCCAGCGGTCTGCCGCGGGTGATCTCGGTCGGCCGGCTGGATCTGAACACTGAAGGCCTGCTGCTGCTGACGAACGACGGCGAGCTGAGCCGGGCGCTGGAGCTGCCTTCGACGGAGCTGGTGCGCCAGTACCGGGCCCGGGCCCGCGGGCGGGTGTCGCAACTTCAGCTGGACTCTCTGAAAGACGGCGTCACCGTCGACGACGTGCGCTACGGCCCGATCGAGGCCACGCTGGACAAGGCCAAGGGCGGCGAGGACGAGAAGCAGTCGGCCAACCTCTGGATCAGCGTCTCGATCACCGAGGGCAAGAACCGCGAGGTCCGCAAGGTGCTGGAACACCTCGGCCTGACGGTGAACCGCTTGATCCGTCTTGCCTACGGTCCCTTCCAGCTCGGAACCCTGCCCGTCGGGTCCGTCGAGGAGGTCGGCCCGCGGGTCATCCGCGAGCTGCTGGCCGAGCATATCCGCCCTGAGAATCTGCCGACCGGCAACAGCGTGGCGACGCCCGCGCCGATACCCGGTCGCCGGGTTTCAACCCCGATCGTCAAGGGCAGCTCGGGTTCCGCCATTTCCGACCCGTCGCGAAAGCCCAGCCGGGTGCGCGCCGCCGGAGCCGCCGCCGACGCCGCCGCCGACCGCGCGACGCGTCCGCCGAAGAAGGCCGGCTGGGCCAAGGCGGGTCCGAAGTTCGACCACCCGAAGAAAAGCTTCACGCCGCGGGCTCGCCCGGAAGGGGATGCCGCCGCCAGCGATCGCCCGAAGCGCGTGTTCAAGCCGCGCGAGGACCAGTTCATCGACAAGCCGCGCGGCGAGCGCCCGGCGGCGGGCCGGTCCTTCGGGTCCAAACCACCGTCGGACGGCGATCGGCCGAAGCGCCCCTTCAAGCCGCGCGAAGGATCGGGCGGCGCAGCGCCTTCTGGCGGGTTCAAACCTCGGGGCGGCGGGACCCGCAGCAATCCGCCCGGCGGCGCGCGTCCCGGTCGCGGCGGTCCACGCGGACCCCGTTCGGGCGGCTGATCCGTGCGGATCGTCGCCGGAACGCTGAAGGGCCGCGCTATTGCCGCACCGGACGGGCAGGGCACCCGCCCGACCTCGGACCGGGCGCGGCAGGCGATCTTCAATGTGCTGGAACACGCCGCTTGGGCCGAGCCGCTGGACGGGGCGCGGGTGATTGACCTCTACGCCGGCTCGGGCGCGCTGGGGTTCGAGGCGATCAGCCGGGGGGCGGCTTTCGCCCTGTTCGTCGAGACGGATGACG
>DASRWP010000404.1:0-3019 GCA_035654535.1 Brevundimonas sp. | reverse complement strand
CCGCCAGTTCCTCAAGCGTGACCGGATCGTCCTTGAGCCGGCGCTCGGTCAGGATGTGCTTCTCGCGGTCGGTCAACTCCTGCATCGCCTCCTCAAGCAGGCTCATGCGGATCGACTTCTCCTCGCTCTCGGCGAGCTGGGTTTCCTGCGAGACCGCCGTGTCGTCGGCCAGCCAGTCCTGCCATTCGCTTTCGCCGTCGGCGCGGAGCGGCGCGTTCAGCGAGGCGTCACCGCCGAGGCGGCGGTTCATGTTGGTGACCTCTTCCTCGGACACGCCCAGCTTGGTGGCGATGGCCGCGAGGTGTTCGGGCCGCAGATCGCCCTCCTCGAAGGCGGAGATCTGGCTCTTGGCCTTGCGCAGGTTGAAGAACAGCTTCTTCTGCGCCGCGGTGGTGCCCATCTTCACGAGCGACCAACTGCGCAGGATGTACTCCTGGATGGAGGCGCGGATCCACCACATGGCGTAGGTCGCCAAGCGGAAGCCCTTGTCCGGGTCGAATTTCTTCACGGCCTGCATCAGGCCGACGTTGCCTTCGGAGATGACTTCGCCAATCGGCAGGCCGTAGCCGCGATAGCCCATGGCGATCTTGGCCACGAGGCGCAGGTGAGACGTCACGAGGCGATGGGCGGCTTCAGGATCCTGGTGTTCGGTCCAGCGCTTGGCGAGCATGAACTCCTCGTCCTTCGCCAGCATCGGAAACTTCCGGATTTCCGTCAGGTATCGCGACAGCCCCTGTTCAGGCGACATCACCGCGAGTGATCTAGCTACAGCCATATGGTCCCTCCGACCGTCAAAAATGAGCGGGTTCTTCGGAGGCGGCCACCTCGTGTGCGCCGTCGCCTCACCCCTCAACCGATGAAATAGGGTCGGGTTTCCGCCTTTGTCAGAGGCGGATCGTCACACCGAAGCGTGACCGTTGCCCCGGCGCCACGCACCGAACGCCGGACGTATAGCAGGGAGTGGGTCTCTTATCAAGACTGACTAAAGGCGGGCGAGCATAGCTTCCAGCTCCAGCATGTCCCGGGGCGGCGCCGTCTCGAAACGAAGTGGATCGTGGGTGACCGGATGCACAAATCCGAGGACGGCGGCGTGGAGGGCCTGTCGCGTCAGTTTCGCCCCGGCGATCGCTTCGCGGACCGCGGTCGCCGGGCTGCCCGAGCCATAGACGGGATCGCCCAGGATCGGGGCGCCTTTCGACGCAAGATGAACCCGGATCTGATGGGTCCGGCCGGTATGCAGGGTACAGGCGACGCGCCCCGCCATGGGGGCTGCGCCGGCCTTCGCAGGAACGCCGAAGACCTGCTGCACCTCATAGTCGGTGATCGCGGTGCGGCCGCCGCTCCTGAGCACCGCCATCTTCTTCCGGTCGGTTGAAGACCGGCCGATCTGCGTTTCGATCCGCCCCTTGGCCGGGCTGGGCGCCCCGCGGGTCAGGGCGATGTAGGTGCGCTCGATGTCGTGCGCGGCGAACAGGGCCGACAGGCCGGCGTGAGCCCGGTCCGACTTGGCGGCGACCATCACGCCGGAAGTGTCCTTGTCGAGCCGGTGGACAATGCCGGGACGCGCCACGCCCCCGATGCCGGACAGGCTGGCGCCGCAGTGGGCGAGCAGCGCGTTGACGAGGGTGCCGGTCTCGCTGCCGGGCGCGGGGTGGGCGGCCATGCCGGCCGGCTTGTCGATGACGATCAGGTCGATGTCCTCGAACAGAACCGTCAGGGGGATGGGCTCGGGCCGGGGGTCGGCGGCGACCACGGGCGGGACAAGGACTTCGTAAAGGCCGGGTGTCGCCTTGGCCGAACCGCTGGAAACGGGCTGGCCGTCGCGGGTGACGGCGCCTTGGGCCAGCAGGGCCTGCAGCCGTGCACGCGACAGGGCCGGGAAGGCGTCAGTCAGCGCCTTGTCCAGCCTGACGGCCGGGCCGTCGTAGCGGGCCTGGAGTACGATCGGGTCGTCGTCGTCGGTCAGCGTCTGTTCATCGGCCACGGGGTTTCCTAGCACGAAGCTTCACCACGGGGGACGGTCGAAGCGGGGGAGGTCGAGATGAACAGATTGATGGCCGGAATGATCGTCGCGGCCGGCGCGCTTTTGGCGGGGAGTTGCGCGACGATGAGCGAGGATCAGTGCCGGGTCGCGGACTGGGGCGGCCAAGGGTTGCGGGACGGGTCGGCGGGCCTGCCGATGAGCCGGCTGGATGACCATGCGAAGGCGTGCGCCAAGCATGGGGTCGCGCCCGACCTGACGCCCTACCGCTCCGCGCGGGAGGACGGGTTGCGCAGCTATTGCCGACTTGAACGGGGGTTCGAGGAGGGCCGCCGCGGACGCGGCTATCACGGAGTCTGCCGAGCGGAAGAGGAAGCGGAATTCCTGCCTGCTTTCCACGACGGATCGCGACTGCACGCGGCCGAGTCGGCGCTTGAGTCGGCTTCATCGGAGCTGAACAGCGCCGTCGCCTGGATCGAGGACCGGGAGGACAAGCTTCAGGCCAAGCAGCGCGAGCTCGGCGAGGAGGGCAAGACCGACGCCGAGCGGGTGCGCATCCGCGAGCGCATTCAGGAAGTTCGCGGCGAACTGCGGGAGGCGCGGCGGCGCGCCCGGGACGCCGAGCGCGCGCTTGAGTGGGCGCGGGTCGAAGCGGATCGGGTCCGCTTCGACCTCTTGGGCCGCTACCCGGTATAGCGTCGGGTCAGGCGGCTCTGGCGACGCCGCCCGTCTGCGGGTTCAGTTCGCCGGAGGCATAGCGCCTCGCCATCTGGGCCGTGGACAGCGGCCGGATCTTCGACGCCATGCCCTCGCAGCCGAACTGGACAAAGCGCTCCTGGCAGAGTTTGCGCATCGCCTCCTTGGCGGGCTTCAGATAGGCGCGCGGATCGAACTCGCCGGGCTTCTCGCACAGGATCTTCCGGATGGCGCCCGTCATGGCCATGCGGTTATCGGTGTCGATGTTGATCTTGCGGACGCCGTGCTTGATGCCGCGCTGGATTTCCTCGACCGGCACGCCCCAGGTCTGGGGCATCTGGC
>DASRWP010000403.1:0-1680 GCA_035654535.1 Brevundimonas sp. | reverse complement strand
AGTCAGCGCCTCGAGGAATTCGCACCCGGCGCAGCCGTCGCCCAGCATTGCGCGGGCCTTGATGAAGGCGGCCCGCTCCCAGTTCTGGCCGACGCCTTCGTAATAGGTCAGGGCGAAGGGGACGGCGACGACGGGCGGCGTCGAGGACGGGTCAGGCCGCAGCCTCAGGTCGACGCGGAAGACATAGCCGTCGCCGGTCCGCTCCTGCATCAGCGAGGCGAAGGCATAGGCGGCGCGGTCGGCGAAGCGCTGCGGCTCGACGCCCTCCGCCAGCGCGCCCTCCAGCGCCTCGGGCTCCCAGAACAGGCTGATGTCGATATCGGAGGAGTAGTTGAGCTCGAACGCGCCGTGCTTGCCCATGGCCAGACCGAACAGCCCGGGGATCGGGCCGCGCGGGTCGTCGGGGGCGGACAGCAGCTTGCCGCGCTCGCGCTGGTCGTGGGCGACGGCGCGCAGGGCCGCCTGCGCAGAAGCGTCCGCAAAGCGGCTCAGGGCGGCGGTCACTGCATCCAGATCCCAGACCCCGCCCAGATCGCACAGGGCGGTCAGCAGGTGCAGCTCGCCCTTGAGGCGCCGGAGCGGAACGCGCGCCTCGTCCACGCACCCGGCCAGGGCCTCCGTCCGGGACAGGATGTCCGCCAGTCGGACGTCCGGATCATCCTCCAGACCGGCCTGAAGCTGCTCCGGCCAGCGGCGGGCGAGGCCGGACAGATAGGGCGAAGCGCCGAACACGGGCGCCAGAGCAGGCCAGGCGGCTTCGAGCGTGTCGACCCACCCGCCCGCCACCGCCGCTTCCGTCAGCCGTTCGTGTGCCCGCGCCGCGGCGTCCGTATCGGCCACCGGGCCGCAGGGCCGCATTTGTGAGCCGAGGGCGCTCACCTTACGTCTCCCTCATCCGCCCGCCGCCGGCAGCACCAGCGCCACCCTGAGGCCGGGGCCGAAGCCGCCGAAGGCGCCGGGGCCCTCGTCGAGGATGATGCGCCCGCCGTGCGCCTCCAGCACCGCGCCGACCAGTGACAGACCCAGCCCGGAACCGGCTTCGGTACGGCTGTTGTCGAGCCGGACGAAACGCTCGATGACCCGCTCCCGGTCCTCCTCCGGCACGCCGGGACCGGTGTCGGTGACGGAGTATTCCACCTCGCCCGACGAGCGCCGGCGGGCGCGCAGCATCACCGCTCCGCCTTTCGGCGTGTATTTGATGGCGTTGTCGATGATGTTGGCCAGCGCCTGTGCGAGGAACGGCTGGTTGCCCTCGACCATCAGGCCGCGCTCGATCTCGGCCGAGAACTCCAGCCCCTTGTCTTCGCTCGCCGGTTCGTAGAGCTCCGCCATATCGGCGGCGAGGTCCGCCGCGTCGAACACCTTCGGATCGGGGGTCCGGCCTGCCGCCGCCTGCAGACGCGCGATGGCCAGCACCGTGTTGAAGGTCTTAAGCAGCGAGTCCGCCTCGTCGAGCGCCAGCTGAACCGCGTCGACGCCGTCGATCTCCCCGGCCTCAGCGTCCATCAGGGCGACTTCGAGCTTGGCCCGCATGCGGGTCAGGGGCGAGCGCAGGTCGTGGGCGATGGCGTCGCCCGCATGCCGGTGGCCGGCCATCGAGCGCTCTAGCCGGTCGAGCATCTCGTTCATGCCCTGCGCCAGCTCGTCGAATTCGTCCCGCGTCCCCCGCACATGCGCCCG
>DASRWP010000402.1:0-13115 GCA_035654535.1 Brevundimonas sp. | reverse complement strand
CGTCGCTGATGATGACGCCATCCTCGATCTTGATCACGCGATCGGCCCACTCTTCGAGCCGCGGGTCGTGGGTCACGCAGATCACGGCGGCGCCATGCTGGGTCGCGGCGCGGCGCAGCAGGCGGATGACGATCTGGCCGTTCTCGCCGTCCAGCGCGGACGTCGGCTCGTCGGCGAACAGGATTTGCGGATCCTTGGCCAGGGCGCGGGCGATGGCGACGCGCTGTTTCTCGCCGCCCGAGAGCGCGGATGGCCGCTGGTGCAGACGTGGGCCGAGGCCGACCTCTTCCAGCGCCTCGGTCGCGCGTCTGGTCGCCGCGGACTTGGACAGGCCCTGGAATTTCAGCACGACCTCGACCTGCTGGAGCGCCGTCAGGGCCGGAAACAGGTTGAAGCCCTGGAAGATGAAGCCGCAGTGGGCCAGACGGAAACGGTCGATCTTGCCCGGGGCCAAAGTCCACAGGTCATCGACATCGAGCGTATCGACCCGCCCGCCCTCTGGTTTCAGCAGGCCGCTGAGCGCGGCAATCAGGGTCGATTTGCCCGATCCGGACGGGCCCATAACCATGGTCAGGTCACCATGCCGCGCGTCGAAATCGACGCCTTTCAGCACTTCGACGAACGACTTGCCGGACTTGAAGCGCTTGACCAGACCCTTGGCCTCGATCGCATAATCGCCGTGCTTGCCGTGAACCTTGGTGTGCTTGGTCATCGCAGCAGGTCCGCCGGCTGGCTGTTTTTCAGCACGCCCATCGAGAGCAGGCCCGAGAGCATGGCGATGACGATCAGTCCGCCGCCGACGATGACCAGAAGGACGGGAGGCAGGGCGATGATGACGGCGTTGGCCGCCGCCAGAAGCGACACCAGCCAAGTCAGCAGAATCGCGGCGCCCACGCCAACGACCCCGACCCAGAAGCTCAGCTCCATGACGATCCGGTTCAACGACCCCATGCCGACCCCGAGCGCCCGCAGGGAGGCGAACTCCTTGATGTTGGCCATGATCGCGCCGCGCAGCGTCTGCCAGGTGATGGCCACGCCAATGATGGTGCCGAGGACGACGCAGCCGCCGATGATGATGACGAGGATGCCTTCCTCGAACATGGCCGAGGCGTTGGCGTCGGCGAGTTCCTGACGCGTCCACGCCTTCCATTGGCCGTCGCCCATGGCGTTCAGTTCGGCCGCAATCCGCTCGGCGTCGGCCGGATTGCGCAGCTTGACCATCAGCGGCCCGACCCGCGCGCCGGTCGCGCCCTGCCCGAGCATGCGCAGGCTGTCGCGCGACATGACCAGGGTCGACCCCAT
Source organism: Brevundimonas sp. (assembly GCA_035654535.1). Lineage (GTDB taxonomy): Bacteria > Pseudomonadota > Alphaproteobacteria > Caulobacterales > Caulobacteraceae > Brevundimonas. Next base: position 11,813 of record DASRWP010000402.1, on the reverse strand, counting down.
CATGTTGGGATAGCCCCGCGTGACGCCGACGACCGTCACGGTCGAACCGTTGAACATCGCCTTCTCGCCAAGCTTCACGCCGAGCTTCGGCAAGGCGGTCTCATCCACGGCGACGGTGAAGGGCTGGCGCAGGGCGTCGACGAGCTCGGGCGAATAGTCCGTAGGAATGGTCACGGCGTCAGGGGTGGTGTCGATGATCTGGACCGAGACCTGCTCCTGTCTCGGGGTTCCCTGCCGGGCGCGGTCCGCCTGACTCATGGTCGGATCGTAGTTCTTGACCGACTGGAACTGGCCCCAGCCGCGGTCGAGCGGCTGGACCTCGACAACCTCGATGTTGTTGTAAACCAGCGGCAGGAACCGGCGCGGCACTCCCGTCGAGCCGTTCATCAGGTTCTTGGCGCCGGGCTGCATGACGATGATGTCGGCGCTCGAGCGCTCGATCTGGGCGGTGAAGCCCTTGCCGATGCCGATGAAGACGCCCGTCATCGCCAGCACCAGCAGACCGGACAGCGCCAGCGCCATCACAGCGGCCATGTAGCGACGCCACTCGTAGAGCAGCGTGGAGAGTGCGAGCGACATTCTGACGGCCTTGCCCCGGACGTTGTCCACTATGTGACGACCCCAACGGTTTGGACCAAGTTAAATCGGGGTAAGGGGGGCGGCGTTGCGCGATGCCCGCGCCTCTGTCGCCATGGACGCCGTCCACACATCCGTTCTAGGTTCAAAAATCAGGCCGGCGGACCCGCCGATCTCCGGAGATTTCGCACAATGCTGCTTCGTTCGCTTCGCGCCGCCGTGTCGGCGACCGCCTCGCTCGCCACCGTCGCCGGCGCCATGGCCGTCATCGGAGCCACGCCCGCCCGCGCCGACGAGGGGATGTGGACCTTCGACAACTTCCCCATCCAGACGGTAAACCAGAAATACGGCACCCGGATCGACCAGGCCTGGCTGGACCGGGTGCGCAACGCCTCGGTCCGCATCCAGGGCTGTTCGGCCTCGTTCGTCTCAAACGAAGGCCTGATCCTGACCAACTGGCACTGCGTCGTCGGCTGTTCGCAGGAGCTGTCGGACGCGCAGAACGATTATGTGAAGAACGGCTGGATGCCGGCGACGCGCGAGGGAGAGCGGCGCTGCCCCGGTCAGACCGCCGAGGTGCTGACCGACATTACGGACGTGACCGAGCGGGTGCTGGCGACCGGCGCGGGACTCGAAGGCGCCGCGTTCAACGCCGCCCGCGCCGCTGAGGTGAGCGCCATCCAGCGCGAAGGCTGCGGCGAGGATCCCAAGCTGACCTGCCAGGTGATCAGCTTCTACCGCGGCGGTCGCTACGCCCTCTACAAGTTCCGCAAATACGACGACGTCCGGCTGGTGTTCGCACCCGAGAACCAGGCCGCCTTCTTCGGCGGCGATCCGGACAACTTCAACTTCCCGCGCTACGCCCTCGATGCCGCCTTCCTGCGCGCCTACGAGGACGGCCGCCCGGCGGTGACGCCGAACTTCCTCAAGTGGAACCCCAATGCGCCGGCGGAAGGCGATGTCACCTTCGTGTCCGGCAATCCCGGTTCGACCTCGCGCCTGTTGACGATGAGCCAGCTCGAGCGGCTGCGCGATCAGCAGCTGCCGATCACTCTGCTTCAGGCCTCGGAGCTGCGAGGCCGGCTGCTCGAATATTCGCTGACCGGTGACGAGGCGAAGCGGGTGTCGTTCGACCCGATTTTCGGCCTTGAGAACTCGTTCAAGGCCCAGTACGGCCAGCAGGCCGCCCTGACGGACCCCGCCTTCATGGCCGCCAAGCGCGAGGACGAGGCCGAGCTGCGGGCCCGTGTGGCCGCCGACCCGGCGCTGTTCCAGCGCATCGGCGACCCGTGGGGCGATCTCGAACGGGTGCAGGCGACGGCGCGCGAACTCTACCTGCCGTATCGCCAGCTGGAGACCTCGGCCGGCGGCGGCTCGACCCTGTACCAGATGGCCCGCACTCTGGTCCGGGCCGCCCGGAACCCCACGCTGACGCCCGAACGCCGCGTTACCCTGGCGACGGCGCTGGGCGCCGAGACGCCGATCGACCCGGCCATGGAAGAGCTGCGTCTGCGCTACTGGCTGTCCAAGACCCGCGAATACCTGACGGTCGACAATCCGCAGGTGCAGGCGCTGCTGGGCCGTGAAAGCCCCGAGGCCCTCGCCGACCGGCTGATGAGCGGCACGCGCATGACGGACGCCGCGTTCCGTCGCGAAGCAGCCGGCATGACGCTGGAGCAGATGATCGCGGCTGATCCGATGCTGGCCTTCATCGCGGCCAATGACGCGGCCGCCCAGTCGGTCGGCCAGCAGTGGGCGTCGCAGGTGAACGCACCGACCGCGGTGGCGGCGGAGAAGGTCGCCCAGGCGCGGTTTGCGGCCTACGGGACCAACCTCTATCCGGACGCGACCTTCTCGCTGCGCCTGTCCTACGGTCAGGTGGCGGGCTGGACCTATCGCGGCGTGACGGTTCCCGCGTTCACCCGGATCGGCGGCCTGTACGAGCGCGCGACCGGCTCCGAGCCCTTCAACGCGGCGCAGGCCTTCATCGACGCGGAGGCCCGGGTCAACAAGGACACGGTCTACGACTTCACCTCGACCAACGACATCATCGGCGGCAACTCCGGCTCGCCGGTGATCAACGCCGCGGGCGAGGTGATCGGCGCGGCGTTCGACGGCAACATCCACTCGCTGGGGGGAGCCTACGGCTACGACGAGACGCTGAACCGCACCGTCAGCGTTTCGACCGCCGCCATCACAGAGGCCCTGCGCACCATCTATCCGCAGCCGCGGCTGCTGGAGGAGCTGGGGGTTCGGTAAAACTTGATCCTTCTCCCCTCGGGGGAGAAGGTGGGCCGCGGAGCGGTCCGGATGATGGGTCTCCGTCGGCACGCGATGTGGTGGACGGGAGCCCTCGTTCGGCAGCCCCCTCATCCGTCATGCTCCGCATGACACCTTCTCCCCCGAGAGGAGAAGGAAAGGAGAAATCATGCGTCACCTCACCCCCGCCCTCGCCGCCGCCCTGCTGACCCTCGCCGCCGGAGCCGCCACCGGCGCCAGGGCCGACGAGGGCATGTGGACGTTCGACAACTTCCCCATCGCCCGAGCCAACCAGGCGCTCGGGACCAATATCGACCAGGCCTTCCTCGACAAGGTGCGGCTGAGCTCGGTCAGGTTCGGCGGCTGTTCGGCGGGCGTGGTCTCGGGCGAGGGGCTGGTGCTGACCAACAACCACTGCGTCGCTACCTGCGTAGCCAACCTGTCGACGCAGGCGGTGAACTACGCCGAGACCGGCTTCACCCCCCGCGCCCGGGAGGATGAACTGAAGTGCCCAGGCGGCACGGCCGAAATCCTGACCGACATCACCGACGTCACCCAGCGCATGCAGGCGGCCGGAGCCGGACTGGAAGGTCAGGCCTTCACCCAGGCCCGCAACGCCGAGGCCGGCCGCATCGAGCAGGAGGCCTGCGGCGGCGACGCCAACAGGCGCTGTCAGGTCGTGACCCTGTATCGGGGCGGGCAGTTCAAACTCTACACCTACAAGAGATATTCGGACGTGCGGCTGGCGTGGGCTCCCGAGGATCGCGCCGCGACGTTCGGCGGCGACCTCGACAACTTCAGCTTCCCGCGCTTCGCCATCGATGCCGCCTTTATCCGCCTGTACGAGAATGGCGCGCCGGCGCTGACGCCGATCCACTTCACCTGGAAGGCGGACCAGCCGGTCGAGGGAACTCCGGTGTTCGTCTCGGGCAGCCCCGGCGCGACGCAGCGGCTGTTGACGCAGGATCAGCTGGCGACGGTCCGCGACGTGGTCCTGCCGATGGACCAGCTGATCGCCTCCGAACTGCGCGGGCGGCTGATCCGGTTCTCGGAAGAGAGCGAGGAAAACGCCTTCATCGCCATGGATCCGATCGTCGGACTGGAGAACACCTACAAGCGTGGGCTCGGCCGGATGCGGGCGCTGACGGACGCGGACTTCATGGGGCGGCGCTCTGCGGCGGAGACGGACTTCCGCGAACGCTACCGGACAGGCGCGAACGCCGGGGCGGCGACCGACCCCTGGACCGCCCTGGCCGCGGTACAGCCGGCGCAGCGCGAGCTCTATCCGGCCTACAGCCTGCTGGAGCTGCAGGCAGGCGGCGGATCGCAGCTGTTCAACTGGGCCCGGACGCTGGTGCGGGGCGCGCAGGAACGCGCGAAACCCTCAGACCAACGATTGCCTGAGTATGCTGACAGCCGTCTGGCCGCGGTGCAGTCGGGTCTGTTCGCGGAACGCCCGGCTTATCCGTCGCTGGATCAGGTACGCCTCGAATGGTGGCTGTCGAAGACACGCGAGTGGCTGACGGTCGACGATCCGCGCGTCCGGGGCCTGCTGGGGCGGGAGTCGCCGGAGCAGTTGTCCCAGCGGCTCGCCGCAGGCGCCACCCTGGCCGACCCCGCCGTTCGCCGGGCTCTCTGGGAGGGCGGTCTGGCGGCGGTCGAGGCCTCCGAAGACCCCATGATCAAATACCTGCTGTCGATCCAGGACGAGACGCGGGCGGTTCGCTCGGACTGGGAGACGCGGGTGCAGGCCCCGACCGACCGGGCCTCGGAGCAGCTGGCTGCAGCCCGTTTCGCCGCCTATGGCGACGCTGTGTATCCGGATGCGACCGGCACGCTGCGGCTGACGTGGGGCAAGATCGAAGGCTCCGACGTGCCCGGCCAGCGCTGGGGCCCCTTCACCACCTTCGGCGGCCTGTGGGACCGCGCCACCGGCGCCGCGCCTTTCGACGTGGCCCCGAAACTGCTCGCCGCGCGCGGCCGGATCGACCCCGCGACCGTGCTGAACATGGCGGTGTCGTCCGACACCATCGGCGGTTCGTCCGGCTCGCCGGTGGTGACCGCGGCGGGCGAGATCGTGGGAGCCAACTTTGACTCCACGGTCCTGACCCAGCGCAACGCCTACGGCTACGACCGCAACGTCAACCGCTCGGTGATCGTGACCACGGGGGCGGTGACGACGGCGCTGCGGGATGTCTATGGCATGCAGCGACTGGTAGACGAGCTGGCCGGCCGGTAGCCGGGCCGCCTCTCCCTCCCGCTTGAGGGAGGGTGGCTGAGCCGCAGGCGAAGCCGGGTGGGAGGGGCTGGCGCCGGGAGCGCTGCCTTGCCGAAGAGCCCCCACCCGGTCGCTTCGCGACCACCCTCCCCAAGTGGGAGGGAGAGGCGCCTTGTCGTCCCTACAGCTGGCTCATCTTCTGCCGCGCCTTGGCGAAATATTGCCAGCCGGTCCAGACGGTGACGATCGCGGCGAGCCAGATCAGCACGTAGGCGAAGGTCTGGAAGTGCGGCTGCCACTCCAGCGGCAGGCCGAAGCCGTCCCACAGCAGCACCATTTGCAGGCAGCCCAGGGCCACCATCTGCAGGGTGGTCTTCCACTTGGCCAGCAGGGTGACGGGCAGCTTGACCTTGCCCGCCACGGTCTCGCGCAGGGCCGAGACGGCGAACTCGCGGAACAGGATCAGGCCGCAGGGGATGGCGATCTGCGGCAGGGCACCCCAGGCCAGCACGCCGAGAATGGCGCCGGTGACGAGGATCTTGTCGGCGATCGGGTCGAGGATGGCGCCCCAGCGCGTCGTCGCATGCCAGCGGCGGGCCAGATAGCCGTCGACCCAGTCGGTCGAGGCGGCGACCACGAAGATGACGAAGGCGGTGCGGCCGAAGCGGAACTGGTCGTCCGGGCTCAGATATTCCGACAGCATCGGAACGCCCTGCGGCGCTGCCCCCGCGAGGATCAGGAACATGATGACCCCCGCGATCAGGCGCAGGCCGGTCAGGATGTTCGGAATGGGATTGGCGTGGGGATTGGGGGTCATGAAAGGGCTCCGCTGCCTTCAACGCCGATCTGCCACGCTTCGCTGCATGAAGCGAGCGAACGGAGCGAAGTCAGTCGAGCGCCACGAACCGACCCGGACCGCGCATCGAGCGGAGCACTCCGTCGGCGATGCCGAAATGGACTCCGCTGAGGGCGAGCGACCCGGCCGCCTCGCGCTCGGCGATCCACGGGAAGGTGCGCAGATTGTCGAGTGAAAGGCGCACCACCGCCTCTTCGGCGACCTGTTCCGCCTCTTCCGGAGGACATGCCTCGCAGACGCGCCGCACGACCGGGGCGCCCTGCGCCACCCACGGCGCCACGAAGTCGCGGCAGTTGTCCGGGGCGCCGTGGCGCATGGCGTTGACCCCGCCGCAGTGGGCGTGGCCCATGACCATGATGCGCGATACGCCCAGCACCTTGACCCCGAACTCCAGAGCCGCCGAAACCCCGTGCAGGCCGCCATCGGGCTGATAGGGCGGCACCAGATTGGCGACGTTGCGGACCACGAACAGCTGTCCGGGCGCGGTGTCGAAGATCAGGGCCGGGTCGGCGCGGCTGTCGGAACAGGCAACGACGAGGGTGTGCGGCCGCTGGCCGTCGGCGGCCAGCGCCTCGTATTCGGCCTTGGCCTCGGCCCAATGGCCTTCGCGGAAACGGCGGTAGCCGGAGATCAGGATGTCGCGGGATTCGTCGGTCATGGCGTGAGATATAGCCACGCCTGTCCGACAGGGGGAGAGCCCAAATGCTAGCCGAGCACAGCTTCCAGCCTAGGCGGCCGCACTCTCCCGCAACGACGCCAGTCGCCGGCACTCGTCCAGCGCCCCGAACAGCCCGGGCGCGCTGACCGGCTTGGAAAGGTGCAGGTCCGCCCCGGCCTCGAGGCAGGCCGCGATATGCTGGGGCAGGGTGTTGGCGGTCAGCATGATGATTTGCGTGCGCCGCAAGCCCTGCTTTGTCTCAAGGGCCCGGATCGCCCGGGTCGCCTCGATCCCGTCCATGACCGGCATCATCATGTCCATGAGGATGCAGTCATAGCGGTCAGCGCGAAACGCCTCGACGGCCTGGTCGCCGTCTTCGACGCAGTCGACCCGGACGCCGATCGTTTGCAGGATCAATTCAGCGACCCGCCGATTGGTGGCGTTGTCGTCGACGACGAGTACCTTGCGCAGGTGCGGGACATGGGAAACCCTTGGCGCCTCCACCTCCATCCCGCCATCGGCGCCACGGAGCGGAAGCGTGAACCAGAAGGTCGCGCCCCTTCCGGGTTCGCCCCGGCCGTCCAGTTCCCCGCCCATGGCGACGACAAGTTCTCGCGAGATGGCCAGACCGAGGCCCGTGCCCCCGAAGCGGCGCGTGATGGCGCCGTCCGCCTGCTGGAAGCGCCCGAAGATGACCTCCCGCTGTGCGTCATCGAAGCCGGGGCCCGTGTCGCGCACCTCGAACCGATATTCGTCGCCCGCACGGCTCACATGCAGGGAGATCGATCCCCGGTCCGTAAACTTGACGGCGTTGGTGATCAGGTTCGTCAGAACCTGTTTCAGGCGCAGGGCGTCGCCCATGACGGGCCCGGTGATGTCAGCCGCGATTTCCGCGGTCAGCGCCAAACCCTTTCCCTGGGCGGTGAGGCCGGCGAGTCCGAGAACCGTGTCGATCACTTCGGTCAGCGACAGGGGCTTGTCGCTGAGGTCCAGCTCGCCGGACTCGATCCGGGCGAGGTCCAGAATGTCGCCGATGAGGTTGGCGAGCTGGCGGGACGATTCGCCGATCAGCGACGTCAGTTCGCGCTGGTAGTCGGACTGGCGCGTCTTCGACAAAAGCTCGGCGACGGCGATGACGCCGTTGAGGGGCGTCCGGAGCTCGTGGCTCATATTGGCCAGAAAGACCGACTTCGCCTCGTTGGCGGCGTGCGCCTGTTCCGTCGCGCGGCGAAGCTCCGCAGCCTGGGCCTTGCGCTCGGATATGTCGCGGATGTTGGCGTGAATATGCGGAACGCCGTGCTGATGGGCCACGGACATCCAGAGCTCGATGTCGAGCCGGCTGCCGTCCTTGCGACAGGCCACAAGTTCGATCCGGCGCCCCACCCGGGCGCTCCCGCAGAGCCGCCACTTCTCGAGACCCCGGCGGTGGTCCGCCTTCATCTCCGCAGGCACGATGATGTCGATGTTCGCCCCGACCGCCTCGCTGAACGGGAAGCCGAACAACCGGGCGGCCCCGTCGGACCAGTCCGTAATCGTTCCCCTGTCGTCACATTCGATCAGCGCGTCGCCCGAGGCCAGCAGCGCCATGTGACGCGCCCCGGCCTGATGTCGGGCGCCGAGATCCTCGGCGACGATAGAGGCGAGCCGGGTCAGCACCTTCACGAGCGCGGGATCGAACGCCTTTGGCTCAGGGTCGAACACGCAGACGGCGCCGATGGCCAGACCGTTCACCAGAACCGGCGCGCCCGCGTAGAAGCGGAGTTGCGGTGCGTTCACCACATAAGGGTTCTGGGCGAAACGGAAATCCTCGCGCGCGTCCGTGACCCACAGAACCGCGTCGGGGTGGGCGACCACATGCGTGCAGAACGACGACCAGCGGCAACCCTCGGCCTCGGTGTAGTTGAGGGCGCCGGAGAACCAGTTTCTGTCGTCGCCCACCAGTGTGACGGCACCCCATGTGGCGCCAGCCAGTTCGCAGGCCAAGGCTGCAATCTCGTCGTGTTGCGGTGGGCGGGGCTGGTTCAGCAGACCGAAGGATTGGACCATGTCCAGCCTTCGCGCTTCGTGCATCGACGTCGGCAGCGTAATCATACAGGGGTACACCTACTCGAAGGAGCACCGTATGCGCGGGCCGGTTAAGACTTAAGTTAACACCGGTCTATGATCGAAGTTAGGAAGGCGACGCCGGCGACGGGGTCAGGGCATGAACTGGATCGTGCGGGCGAATTGGACGTCGCGCTCTCCGGGAGCGACCCGGGCGTCGCGCATCAGAGCGACCGCGGCCTCTCCAAAGCCCATGCCCGGGTGGGTCTCGCCCAGCACCTTGCAGTCGGCGACCTGTCCGCTCGCGCGCGCTGTGCATTCGAGAGTGACGGCAACGCTCGACAGGACCGCTCCCGAGCTGACGGCCCGGCTGGCGGCCGCGGCGGGTTGGACGGCTTTCGGCGCCTTGGCGATCCCGGAGGCGGGGTCGAACAACATGACGGCGGCCAGAGCAAACTCGATCATAACGGAACCCTCGTATGATCTGTAAATATCCGGGACGCGCTTCTGTTCCCGGCTTAAGTCAGGAACTGGACCCAGGGCCCAAACGAAGTATTCGCGATTTCGGCACTTTACGTCCGTTCGCGTACGCAACCGAAGCTGCCTGAGGTGGTAGCGTGTTCATGCCCCGCTACTATTTCCACCTGACGAACGGCCAATTCATCGAGGATGAGGACGGCGAGCTGCTGGCCGACGACAAGGCTGCGCGGCTTACGGGGGTCCATGTGCTTTCGGAGATGCTCCTGATGAGGGAGAGAACCCGCGGCGTCGACGGTCAGGTCTCTCTGTATGTCGAACGCGCTGACGGGGTCTGCTTTCTCACCCTGCAAGCAACAGTTCAGGAACACGGTCAGCCCCGGCCGAGGCCATAGCGGCCATCTGCGCGGTGGCCTCGTAGCATTCGCAGGTGGCCGCCCTCAGCGCGTCGCGACTGGCGATCTGGATCTTCCCGCGTCGGTACAGGATGGCGCCCGCGTGTTTGAGAAGCTTGGCGGCCGCGTTAGCGGTGGTCCGCTGCATGCCCAGGAATTCGGCGATGTCTTCCTGGGTCAGATGAAGGACGTCGCATTCCAGCCGGTCTGCGCTTCGCAGGATCAGGGTCGCCACCCGCGCTGTGGCCAAGTGCAGGCTGGCGCAACCGACGCCGTACGACGCCTGGGCCTGATAGTCGTAGGACAGGCGCATGAGCTGGCGCCTCAGCTCCGGACTCTTCTCCATCTGACGCCGCATGATGCTGGCCGGGAGGCGGTACATCGCGCCCGGGGCGCGGACCTCGACACCCCAGGCAGACACGTCGTCCGCCAGAAACGGAGCCAGGCCGGCGACGCCTTCCGACCCCATCACGAACGTCAGGGTGGATTGCCCGTCCTTGAAACGGACGGTGTTGGCGAGATAGGCGGAGACGGGGAAGTACAGGCTGTCGACCCGATAGCCCTGACGGTTCAACACCTCGCCGCGCACGCCGGAGACCTCGGAAAGATAAGGGGCCAGATCGGCCATATCCTCCGGGGTCATGGCCGCAAGTGTGTGGTTTCTGAACATCGGGGCGCCCTGCCATCAAAGTGGTGGGAGGGTGCAGCGGATCGCTGAAAACTCTCAGTCACTCACGCAAGAAGAGCACGGTTGTTGTGTTGGTTAAATTACATAGGTTGCTTTGGCGGTGCGAGCGGAAGCCCGCGAACACTCCCGGCGTAAACGGGCTACGAAGCTATGAAAACCTTAGCTACACTGTGCATCGTGCCGCAGACTGCTGCTGACTGAGGCAAGCAGCCCCAGAGATTTACGGAGATTGGCCGGGGAGTCGCCCAGCTCCTCAGCGACCTCCGCCTTTACGTCCGCCGCAATATCCACAATCTCGATCGCGTCGCCGACCGAGATCACCTCGCGGTCCACGAGGCCATGGATCAGGCTTTCGACCAGCAGCATGGCCGCCTGACCATGTGCGTCGGGCCCATGGACGGCGTCGACATCGGTATTGTCATTCAAAATTTCGGTGGTCACAGAGATCACTCCACGCGGCGGCTGCGTAGCCAACGGAGTGTGCCCGCAGCTGCCGAACTAACGGCTTTGTAGCGGACCGAGAAATACAGCGTATCACTTAGATCAACATTGGACTATAATAATCATCAATGTTCGCTGATCCTATTCTGTGTCAGGATGTCAGATGGGAAATCGGTTCGTAGACAAGCTGGGCGGGTTTACGAATCTTTCGCCAGCGGAGGTGGCTGCGCTGACGCTCGCGACCAGCGCCCCCAAATCCTACCCGAGCAAACATGACCTGATCCGCGAGGGCGACCGGCCCGGGCCCGTGCTTGTCGTGCTGGAAGGCTGGGCGTGCCGGTACAAGGTGCTTCCGAACGGCTCGCGTCAGGTTCTGGCCTATATGATGCCGGGAGACGCCTGCGATCTCCACGTCGGCCTGCTCGCCGAAATGGACCACAGCATCCAGACGGTCACGCCCGCGCTCGTCGCGTCGATCGACCGCGCCTCCATGGATGAAATGATGGACAAGCACCGGGGCATCGCGAAGGCGATGTATCTCGGGCAGCTGATCGACGAAGGCACGATGCGGGCCTGGATCACCAGCATGGGACGGCGGGCGAGTATCGAGCGGGTGGCCCATCTGATGTGCGAACTGTACCTCAGGGCACGCAACATCGGTCTGGCGCTGGAGACGACGTTCGCCCTGCCGCTGTCCCAGACCATGCTGGCCGACTCTCTCGGCATGACGCCGGTCCATCTGAACCGGGTTCTCAGGGAACTGCGCGCCACGGGGGCCATGACGCTGAAGCGCGGCAGCCTGATCATCGAGGATCCGGCCAAGCTGGTGAGGATCGCGGGTTTCGACGAGAACTATCTGCACCGGCGATTACGCCAGGTCGCCTGAGACGTCCGCGAAGCGGGCGGGACCGTCAGCGCGGCGGCGTTCGGACTATCGCTTGACGAGCTTCAGGTTCGGATGCGGCGCGGCCGCCGTGTCCTGGGCGTAGAAGTGCAGCACGAACAGCACCAGACCGGTCTCGTCGCGGACTGAACAACACCACTCGCCGATGCTCCAGAAGCGGTCGGGGAAGTTTTTCAGCAGTTCGCCGGACAGCATCACGGCGTGGAGGCGCGCGGCGTTCAGGCCCTCGAGCTCGTCGCCTTCCTCATCCGGGCGGACCTCGGCGTCGGTGATGTCGAAGAAGTAGCGGGGCATCGGC
>DASRWP010000401.1:0-2334 GCA_035654535.1 Brevundimonas sp. | reverse complement strand
GTCTGATCCTCGGGTCAAGCCCGAGGATGACGGAAGAGGAAGAAGCAAAGATGTTCAATCTCACCGGCAAGACCGCCCTCGTAACGGGGGCTACCGGCGGCATCGGCGGCGCCGTGGCTCGCGCTCTACATTCCCAAGGCGCCACCGTCGTCCTGTCCGGCACCCGCGAAGCGGTGCTGCAGGATCTGGCGAAGGAGCTGGGCGAGCGGGCCTTCGCCGCAGCCGCCAACCTGTCCGACGGAGCCTCGGTCGACGGCCTGATCGCCCGGGCCGAGGAGGCCGCCGGAGCGCCGCTGGACATCCTGGTCGCCAACGCCGGGATCACGAAGGACGGCTTGCTGATGCGGATGAAGGACGAAGACTTCACCGACGTGATCAAGGTCAACCTCGAGAGCTATTTCCGCCTGTCGCGGGCCGCGATGAAGGGGATGATGAAGCGCCGCTCCGGGCGGATCATCGGCGTAACCTCTGTGGTCGGCGTGACCGGCAACCCCGGCCAGACCAACTACGCAGCTTCGAAAGCGGGCATGATCGGCTTCTCGAAGTCGCTGGCGCAGGAGGTCGGTTCGCGCGGCATCACGGTGAACTGCATCGCGCCGGGCTTCATCGCCTCGCCGATGACCGACGTGCTCAACGAGCAGCAGCGCGAGACAATCCTGAAGAACATCCCGGCGGGGCGACTGGGCACGGGCGACGAAATCGCCGCCGCCGCCGTCTTCCTGTCCTCTGACGAAGCCGCCTACGTCACGGGCCAGACCCTGCACATAAACGGCGGCATGGCGATGATCTGATGAAGGTTCTGCGCATCCTCGCCACGATCGTCAGCGGCCCGATGCTGCTGATCGGCGTCGTCTGGGTCCTTCAGGGCCTGAACATCCTGCCGGGCAGCTTCATGACCGGCCAGATCATCTGGGCGATCTACGGCGCCCCACTGGCGTTGGCGGGCGCCGGGTTAGTTTGGTGGGTGAACCGGCGCGATCAAACCCGGTGACGGGCCTTCCCCCACGCCACGGCTGTGCTACAGGCGATCGCAACCGCTTCCGTCACCTGCCGTTAAAGGCTTGCGAAAGCGGCGCCGTCGTCATACGGCAAGACTGAGACAACAGCCGCTCCGGCGGCCCAACGAGCAGAGACACACATGTCCGACACCCTGGAACGCGTCCGCAAGATCGTCATCGACCACCTGGACGCCGATCCGGAAAAGGTCGTTGAAAAGGCCAGCTTCATCGACGACTTGGGCGCCGACTCGCTCGACAACGTCGAGCTGGTCATGGCCTTCGAGGAAGAATTCGACATCGAGATCCCGGACGACGCCGCGGAACACATCCAGACCGTGGGCGACGCCGTGAAATTCATCGACGAGAAGCTGGCCGGCTGATCGCCGACCTTTTCGCACGGCATTGATGGCCGCCGCGGCGCGCCCCTAGCGGGGCCGCCCGGCGGCCATTACTGTTTTACGGTCAGGATTCTGTAACGAGGAGCGTTCATGCGCCGCGTCGTCGTCACCGGCCTCGGTCTGCTCACTCCCCTGGGCTGGGGCGTTGAGCACAACTGGCGGGGCATCCTCGAAGGGCGTTCCGGCATCGGCCCGATCACCTGTTTCGACACCGAAGGCTACGGCTGCACGATCGCCGGAGAGATTCCCTCGGTCGACGGTCGCGGCGGCGGCGCGCCGGGCCAGCCGGGCGTGTTCGACCACGAGAAGGTCATGTCGCCCAAGGACCGCAAGCGGGTCGACGACTTCATCGTCTACGCCATCGCGGCCGCCGATGAGGCCCTGGCCGACGCGGACTGGAAGCCTCAGACCGAGGAACAGCGCCAGCGCACCGGGGTCATGGTCGGCTCCGGCATCGGAGGCCTGGGCCCGATCGCCGACACCGCCATCATCCTGAAGGAGCAGGGGCCGCGCCGCGTCAGCCCCTTCTTCATTCCCTCCGCCCTGATCAATCTCACAAGCGGACAGATTTCGATCCGGCACGGGTTGAAGGGGCCGAATCACTCGGTGGTCACCGCCTGCGCAACCGGCGCCCACGCCATCGGCGACGCGGCGCGGATGATCATGCTGGACGACGCCGACGTCATGGTCGCGGGCGGGGCAGAGAGCTCGATCGTGCCCATCGGCATCGCCGGGTTCCTGGCGTGCAAGGCCTTGTGCACCGCCTGGAACGACCAGCCGGAAAAGGCTTCTCGGCCTTGGGACAAGGATCACTCCGGCTTCGTCATGGGCGAAGGCGCGGGGATTGTGGTGCTCGAGGAGTACGAGCACGCCAAGGCTCGCGGCGCGAATATCTACGCCGAGGTGATCGGCTACGGCCTCAGCGGAGACGCGTATCA
>DASRWP010000400.1:0-4412 GCA_035654535.1 Brevundimonas sp. | reverse complement strand
GCGCTGGATGGCTTCTTCGCCCGAGACGTTCCAGTCCAGATCGGACAGGTGCACCATGCCGTCGATGTCGTTGTCCAGGCCGATGAACAGGCCGAACTCGGTGGCGTTCTTGACTTCGCCCTCGACGGTCGAGCCGATCGGATGCGAGGCCACGAAGGCGTCCCACGGATTGTCCTGGGCCTGCTTGAGGCCCAGCGAGATGCGGCGCTTGGAGGCGTCGACATCCAGCACGACCACGTCGACTTCCTGCGAGGTCGAGACGATCTTGCCGGGGTGGACGTTCTTCTTGGTCCACGACATTTCCGAGACGTGCACCAGACCCTCGACGCCGGCTTCCAGCTCAACAAACGCGCCGTAGTCGGTGATGTTGGTAATGCGGCCGGTCATCTTGGCGCCGACCGGGTATTTGGCTTCAACGCCGTCCCACGGATCGGTCTGCAGCTGCTTCATGCCGAGGCTGATGCGCTGGGTGTCCGGGTTGATCTTGACGATCTGGACCTTGACCGTGTCGCCGACCGCCAGAACCTGCGACGGGTGCGAAACGCGCTTCCAGCTCATGTCGGTGACGTGCAGCAGGCCGTCGATGCCGCCCAGATCCACGAACGCGCCGTAGTCAGTGATGTTCTTGACCACGCCTTCGCGAACTTCGCCTTCCAGCAGCTGGCCGACCAGTTCGGTGCGCTGTTCGGCGCGGGCTTCTTCGAGGATGGCTCGGCGCGAGACGACGATGTTGCCGCGCGGACGGTCCATCTTGAGGATGGCGAAGGGCTGTTCCTTGCCCATCAGCGGGCCGACGTCGCGGACCGGACGGATGTCGACCTGCGAGCCCGGCAGGAAGGCCGAGGCGCCGCCGAGATCGACGGTGAAGCCGCCCTTGACGCGGCCGACGATGGCGCCGTTGACCGGCTGGCCTTCGGCGAACACGACTTCCAGACGGGTCCAGGCTTCCTCGCGGCGCGCCTTGTCGCGGCTGATGACGGCCTCGCCGAGCGCGTTCTCGACCCGCTCCAGATAGACTTCGACGTTGTCGCCGACCTTCGGGATCACGGCGCCTTCACCGATGCCGAATTCACGGGCCGGGATGCGGCCTTCGGTCTTCAGACCGACGTCGATGATCAGGATGTCCTTTTCCATGCCGACGACGCGGCCGTGGACGACCTGGCCTTCGCCGAGGTCGCGGCCCTGAAGGGTTTCGTCGAGCAGCGCGGAGAAGTCGTCGCGCGAGGGGTTGAGAGTGTCGGTCATGCGTTGCTGGGATTTCTAACGGTTGTGGCGCGCGACCGAACGGCCCCGCGCGTGTGGTTGAAAAGGGAAATCAGGTCGTCTCGACACGAGGCGATGTTGCGCCGGATCGCCCGCGGAAGCCGAGGATGGGAGCGTTGGATTTGCGGAACGGGTCAGAGACCGAGTTTCGCGCGCGCCGCCTCGACGATACGGCGGGCCGCATCGAAGGCGGTCTCTATATCCATATCGGTCGTATCCAGCAAGACGGCGTCGTCGGCCTGCACCATCGGCGCCGCGCCCCGGCCCGCGTCGCGCTCGTCGCGCCGAACGATGTCGTCCAGCATGTCCTCGTAAGCGATGGCGTCGCCCCGCCCGGTCAGCTGCTTCCAGCGGCGCAGCGCCCGCACCTCCGGCGTCGCCGTCACGAACAGCTTGGCCGGGGCGTGAGGCGCGATGACCGTGCCGATGTCGCGTCCGTCGAGCACGGCCCCGCCGGGCTGGCTCGCGAACGCCTTCTGGAACTCCAGCAGGGCGGCGCGCACGCCGGGATAGCCGGCGGTGCGGCTGGCCGCCTCGCCCGCCTGACCGCTGGTAAGCCGATCGGTGTCTGACAGGTTCTCGGCCTTGAGCGCCCTCGCCGCCGCGCTGGCCGCCGCCTCGTCGTCCAGAGACCCGCCCGCGTCGAGCAGGGCCAGCCCCACCGCGCGGTAGAGCAGGCCGGTGTCGAGGAACGGCAGACGGTACAGCGTCGCCAGCCGCGCCGCGATGGTGCCCTTGCCCGAGGCGGCGGGTCCGTCGACGGCGATGATGAGGGGTGCAGTCATTCAGCTGCTGCGATATCGGCCCCGAGGCCGCGCATCAACTCGACAAATCCCGGAAAGCTGGTTGCGATCATCCCCGGCTCGTCCACCGACACCGGCTGATCCGCCGCCAGACCGAGCACCAGATGGCTCATGGCGATGCGATGATCGCCTCGGGTGGCGACGCTGGCGCCGCCCCGGACTTGTCCGCCGGTGACGGTGAAGCCCTCCGGCTCCTCCTCGACCGCGACGCCGCAGGCCCGCAGGCCAGCGACCATCAAGGCGATGCGGTCGCTTTCCTTAACGCGCATCTCGCCGATGCCCCGCATCACCGTTTCACCGTCGGCGAAGGCGGCGGTGGCCGCAAGGATCGGGTATTCGTCGATCATCGAGGCGGCGCGGAGCGGCGGCACGACGACGCCCTTGAGGCTGGAATGCCGGGCGGTGACGTCGCCCATCTCCTCACCGCCCGCCACGCGCCGGTTGGCGACCGTCAGGTCCGCGCCCATTTCGCGCCAGGTCTCGAACAGGCCGGTGCGCAGCGGGTTCAGCATCACGCCCTCGACCATGACCTCGGAGCCCGGAACGATCAGCCCGGCGGCCAGCGGGAAGGCGGCGGACGACGGATCGCCCGGCACGGAGACGGTGCTTCCCGACAGGGTCTGGCCGCCTGCGAGCCGGATGGCGACGCAATCGTCCAGCCCGGCCACCCGGATGTCGACGCCAAAACCCGGCAGCATGCGCTCGGTATGGTCGCGGCTCGGGATCGGCTCGTACACCACCGTGTCGCCGGACGCGTTCAGTGCGGCCAGCAGGATAGCGGATTTGATCTGCGCCGATGGCGTCTCCTGCCGATACTCCAGCCCGCCGAGATCACCGCCGCTGAGCGTAAGCGGCAGCCGGTCGCCCTCTACGCGGGCCCCCATCTGCGCCAGGGGGCCGGTGACCCGCTTCATGGGCCACATTCTCAGCGAGGCGTCGCCGTCGAACGTCACCGTGACCGGATAGCCCGCCGCCGCGCCCATCAGCAGGCGCGCGCCGGTGCCGGCGTTGCCGCAGTCGATGACGCCGTCGGGTTGGGTGAAGCCGCCCCGCCCGGTGATCCGCCAGCGGCCCTCGCCCAGCCGCTCGAGGCCGGCGCCGAAGGCTTCGACCGCGCGGGCGGTGGCCAGCACGTCGTCGCCCTCCAGCAGGCCTTTGATCTCGGTGACGCCGGTCGCCATGGCGCCCAGGATCAGGGCGCGATGGGAGATCGACTTGTCGCCCGGCGCCCGCACGGCGCCGGACAGCGCGGGGCTGCGTCGGGCAGTCAGGGCGGAGGCGGTCGGCACCCGGCGGGCTCCAGACAGGTCAGGATGCGCGGGCGGCGCGAGAGATGGCTTTTGACAGCGGGCCCCCATGGTGGCAAGGGACGCGCCCGATTTCCCACTCCCGCCAAAGGTCTTTTCACCGTGGCCAATCCCGAACTGGGCCAGAAGCAGGTCTGCCCGAACTGCCAGGCCAAATTCTATGACCTGACCCGCCGCCCTGCGCATTGCCCCAAATGCGACACCGAATTCGATCCGGAGGAAGCGCTGAAGCTGCGCAACCGCCGCGGCCGCCCTGCCGGCTACGCCGCCGACGAGACGCCCGAAGACGCCGAAGACCAGGTCGAGAAGAAGGCCGCCGGTGACGACGAGGACGAGGAAGAAGCGGTCGTCACGCCCGAGATCGACGAGGAAGGCCACGAGCCCATCCTGACGCCGGACGACGACGACGAAACTCCGGTCGATCCCGCCGAAGAGCCCGGCATGGGCGAGGCGAGCGACGACGACGACGTGCTGGCCGATGACGATGACGACGACTCGGTGCCCTTCATCGAGGACGAGGACGACGACGCTTTCGACGACGATATCGTCAAGGGCGGCAAGGACGACGACTGATTTTCGACCCGTCCGGGGCCCCCACCGGGAGCTCCGGACGAGCCGAAAATAAATGGCGGAACCGGGCTTGATCGCGATCAGGCCCTGACATAGGTTCCGCCGCCTCGCCGGGGGGTCTTGTCTCCGCCGACGATCCGACCGAACGGCCATCGGCCAGAGGTTCGGGGCTTTAGCTCAGCTGGTAGAGCGCTTGCATGGCATGCAAGAGGTCAGCGGTTCGACTCCGCTAAGCTCCACCATCGAAGGCCCTGCGGGAAACCGCGGGGCCTTCGTCCCATCCGGACCGGCTTCTCACCGGGCTGAACCAAGGCTAGCGTGCGCTTCTCCGGGGAGGGCATCGATGATTCTGAACAAGCTGGACGGTCTCCGACGCGGCGAGGATGGCGCCTTCCTCCTGCTGCGGCTCTATCTCGGCGGCTTTCTGATCTGGGGCGTGTGGGACAACATCACCTCCGCAGCTCGCATG
>DASRWP010000399.1:0-1890 GCA_035654535.1 Brevundimonas sp. | reverse complement strand
GAGGGGGCTACCCTTGCGAGAGCGGCGGGCGCGGCTGGAGGCGGCCGCCCGGACGGGCGGGGAGCGGCTGCACCTGTCGCCGGTCGTCCCCTATGCCGACTGGCCGGAACTGGCGCGCCTGAGGGCCGATCCGCCGGTCGGAGCTGCGGCGGAGGGCCTGATGCTGAAGCGATGGGACAGCCCCTATCTCGCCGGGCGGCCCAAGGGTCCCTGGTTCAAATGGAAGCGTGATCCCCACGTCATCGACGCCGTCATGATGTACGCCCAGCGGGGCTCCGGGAAACGGTCCAGCTTCTATTCGGATTACACCTTCGGCGTCTGGACGGAGGAGGGCGCGCTGACCCCGGTGGGGAAGGCCTATTTCGGCTTCACCGACGAGGAGCTGAAACAGCTGGACAAGTTCGTGCGCGATCACACGATCGACCGGTTCGGCCCGGTCCGCTCGGTGCGGGCGGAGCGGGATTTCGGCCTGGTGCTCGAGATCGCCTTCGAGGGGCTGAACCGCTCGTCGCGTCACAAGTCGGGCGTGGCGATGCGGTTTCCGCGCGTCAGCCGCATCCGCTGGGACAAGCCCGCACGCGAGGCCAATACGCTGGACGACGTCATGGATCTGTTGGACGCCCTGGAAAGCGGCGGCGGAAGGGTGTCAACGACGGCGGGGCAGTCGGCTTGATCGCACGCCCGGGCTTCCAATCCGCCACGGGGACGTTAGACCCGCCGCATGTCGAGCCTGTCCCTGCCCCTGACTGACGTGATCGCCGCCAGCGAGAAGGCCGCAGCTGTCGACGTGGCCATGATCGCCAAGCTGACCGACATGGCCGGCGACTTCGCCATCAACCTGACGATCGCGCTGATCATCTTCGCCGTCACGGTGTTCGCGTCGCGCTGGGCCGCGGGGCTCACCCGCCGCGGGCTGTCGAAGGTCCGTGGCTTCCGCCACGACCCAACCGTGCTCAGCTTCGCCGTGCAGGTCGTGCGGGTGCTGGTGCTGATCATCGGCCTGATCGCGGTGCTGCAGCGGCTGGGCGTCCAGACCACCTCGATCATCGCGGTATTGGGCGCCGCCTCGCTAGCCGTCGGTCTGGCGCTGCAGGGGACGCTGTCGAACGTGGCGGCGGGCGTCATGCTGTTGATCTTGCGGCCTTACCGGGTGGGAGACCTGATTGATGTCGGGGGCCGGGTCGGCAAGGTGGAGCGGCTGGATCTGTTCCTGACCCAGATGACGGACGCCAACAACGTCAAGATCGTGGTGCCGAACTCCAAGGTCTTCGGCGACACCATCATGAACCTGTCGGGGCAGCACACCCGCCGGATCGAGCTGAAGCTAGGCGTCGGCTACGGCGGCGATCTGAACACGGCCGGTGAGGTCCTGATCGCCGCCGCCTCGGCTCATGACAAGGTGCTGGCGGACCCGGCCCCGTGGGCGGGCGTCACCGCGCTGCGGGACAGTTCGGTCGAGATGACGCTGCAGGCCTGGACCCTGTCCGACGACTACTGGCAGGCGCGCGCCGACGTGCTGCAGGCCGCCAAGGAGGCGCTGGACGCGGCTGACATCGAAATTCCCTTCCCGCATCAGGTGGCCGTACCCTATGGCGACGAGAAGGACGCGCTCCCCGTGTCGAGGCTTCGGAAGGATGCAGGGGACGGCGGCCCCCCACCAAGCGACCCGTCGCCGGGCGACGCCCATGTAGACAGCAGCGAGGGATAGGCCGTGCGTTACGACTTCGGGTCCGACAACACCGCGGGCATGGCGCCCGCCGCGCTGAACGCGCTGGTCGAGGCCAACAAGGGCTATGCCCGGGCCTATGGCTCCGACGACGTCACCGCGCGCGCCGCGGACCTTATCCGCGGCAGGCTGGACGCCGACGCCGAGATCCGCTTCGTGTTCTC
>DASRWP010000398.1:0-2288 GCA_035654535.1 Brevundimonas sp. | reverse complement strand
GGCCGGTGTACCAGGCGTCGTTGGCGTCGGTGAGGGTCTCGAACGTGCCGTCTCCGCTCAGGCCGTTGGTGCGGAACAGGTCGAAATTGGTGCTCCACGGCTCGGTCTTGCCCGCCAGCCGCGCCGAAAACACCACGGCGTCGCCCTCGGGCGTGAAGGTGAACTCGCTCTCGTCGCCGAAGGGTTTCGAGGGCGTGTCTCCGTCGAAGCCGCGCGTCACCATCACCGGCTGCCCGGTGGTCCGGCCGTTGGCGCCGATCGACTGGACGAACAGGTGGTTCTGCGTGCCGTCGGCCCAGGTGTCCCAGTGGCGCACGAACATGCGATCGTAGACCTGACCCGTGGCGGGGTCGTCGGCGACGGCCTTGGTCCGGTCGACCGTGCAGGCGAGGTCGCGGCAGTCGGGGAAGACCGCCAGCGAGACGGCGACCTTCGAGGCGTCGCGGCTCAGGCGGTAGGCGTTCACGTCCAGCGGCAGGTCCGTGACCTGAACCGGCCGCGTCCCGTCCGCGTCCGCACGCCAGACCTGGCTGCTGCCCGAGCGGCCCGAGAGGAAGTACAGCATGCCGTCGCCGCCCCAGCGCGCGGTGTTGGCGCCGCCCTCGCTGATCGCCAGCCGCCGGCCCTCTCCGCCGTCGCGCAGATCCATGATGTACAGCGAGCCCGTCCGCCGGTTCGCCGCCACATCGGTGGTCGTCACCGCATAGACCACCCAGCGGCCGTCCGGCGACACCTGGGGATCGGCCAGCCGGTTGGCCGAAATCATGTCGCGATAGTCGAAGGCGTCCGGCGACGACAGGGCCGACTGGGCCGGTGCGGGGGCCGGCGGCGTCTCGGCCAGCGCAGGGACGGCGGCCATCAGCGCGAGCGCAGCGCCGGCGCAGGCGAGCAGGGAACGGTGGCGCATGGACAGAACCTCAGGGCGGAAGGGCGAACAGCCTGACGGCGTACCACCGGCGACCGCCGGGCGGAAGCGGCCCGCCTTCGACCGGGCCCCGCCTAGGGCTCGGCGGTGTGCTGGCTCGTCCAGTCGAGGATCTCCCGCTGCCATTCGACCCAGTTGCGCGGCTTCAGCACCCAGTGGTTCTCGTCCGGCACATGCACGAAACGGCTCTCGATCCCTTGCCGCTGCAAGGCCGAGAAGGTGGCCAGCCCCTGCTCGACCGGCACCCGGAAGTCGCGCGACCCGTGCAGCACCAGCATCGGCTTCGACCAGTCCCCGACCCAGGTGTTGGGACTGAAGGCGCGGTACAGGTCCGGCCGCTCCCACGAGGCGCCGCCGAACTCGGAGATGAAGGTTCCCGAGTCCATCGCGTTCATCAGTTGCCCGACGTCGAACACACCCGCGTGGTTGACGAGGCAGCGCCACGGCGCGTTCCACTTGCCGGCGATCAGGTTGACCATATAGCCCCCATAGGAGGCCCCGATGGCGCAGGCGCGGTCGCCGTCGATGAAGGCGTTGGCCGCCAGCGCCGCGGTCCAGCCCTTCTGCAGATCCTCCAGCGGCCGGTCGCCCCAGTGATCGTTGATCGAGTCGGTGAAGGCCTGACCGAATCCCGGCGAACCATGGAAGTTGATCATCACCACCGCAAAGCCTGCGCCGGTGTAGATCTGCGGGTTCCAGCGATAGCTCCAGCCATTGGTCCAGGGAGATTTCGGCCCGCCATGGATGACGTAGACGGCGGGATGACGCCGCCCCTCGACATAGCCGGCCGGCTTGAACACCCAGCCCTGCACCGGCTCGCCGTTCCAGCCGGCGAAGGTGAAGCTCTCGCCCGGAGGCAGGTCGGTCCGGGCCAGCGCCTCGGCGTTGTGATGCGTCAGATCGGTCATGCCCCCGTCCGCCAGCTCGCGGATCTGCGCCGGACCCTGAAAGGTCTCGTGCGAGAGGATCAGGCGGCCGTCCGCCTCGTCATAGGCGGCGACGGTCCCGAGGTCCGTCAGGGGGCGCACAGCGCCGCTGCGGGCGTCAATCTCGAACAGCTTCTGCTGCCCGTTCTCGGCCGCGACAGCGTAGAGGGCGCGGCCGTCGGAGCGCCAGCGCAGCGCACCCGGCCCACGGTCCCAATCGAGGGTCAGCGGGCGCGCGTTGGAGCCGTCCGCATCCGCCACCATGATCACCGACTGATCGCCGCCGACATTCTCGCGCCGCGCCGCCAGCCACGCCAGCCGGCGGCCGTCGGGCGAGAAGGCCGGGTTGGTGTCGGGCGCGCTGTTGCCGTCCGTCAGATTGACCGGCGCGCCGCCCGCCATCCCGACGCTGTAGAGGTCGGCGTTGTTGGTGAAGG
>DASRWP010000397.1:0-3408 GCA_035654535.1 Brevundimonas sp. | reverse complement strand
GCAGGCGCCGGCTAGGCTGCCGGCTTCGTCGCCGGAGCCTGTCCTTGACCCTCGCCGCCTGCCGCGCCGCCGCCTTGGTTGGCGCCTCGCTGATCGCTCTCGCCGCCTGCGCCACCGCGCCCGCCGCCCAGACGCCTGCCGCCACACGGGGCGCCGCAGAGCCTGCGACCGCCCCGGAGGCGAGCCGCGAGTCCACCGCCTTCACCCTCCGGACCGATCAGCCGCGCACGCCCGAGCAGGAGGCGATGCAGTTCGACAAGGCCGACCTGTCGATCCGCGTCCTGCCCGACCGGAAGGCGATCGACGCCGTCGCCCTGCTGGACTTTACGGCGACCGCGCCGCTGGGCCGGCTGGTGGTCGAGCTGGACACCCTGCTGACCGTGTCCGAAGTCGCCGTGAACGGCGTGCCTGTGCCCGCCGACCGGTGGTCGAACCCCGAAGGCCGGATGACAGTCGAACTGCACGACGCCATGGCCGCCGGCGACACCGTGCAACTGCGGATCGCCTACGCCGGCCAGCCACGCGTCGCGCCTCGCGCGCCGTGGAACGGCGGCTTCGTCTGGGCCAACACCGCCGACGGCACGCCCTGGATCGCCACCGCCGTCCAGCCCGAGGGCTGCGACCTGTTCTGGCCCTGTATCGACAGTCCGCTGGCCGAGCCGCAACGGGTCGATCTGCACATCACCGTGCCGTCGAACCTGTCGGCGCCGTCGAATGGCAAGTTCATGGGCACGGTCGACCACGGCGACGGCTGGACGACGTGGAACTGGAGCGCGGCCAACCCCAACACCTACGCCATCGCCCTGAACATCGGCCCGTACGACGAGGTGAAGGCCGACTACCGAAGCCGGTTCGGCAACCTCATTCCGATGTCCTACTGGCATCTGCGCTCGGACGATCCGGCCAAGGTCCGCGCCCTGTTCGATCAGTTCGCCCCGATGATGGACTTCTACGAGGCGACCGTTGGTCCCTACCCCTTCGGCGACGAGAAGATGGGTGTGGTCGAGACGCCCCACCTGGGCATGGAGCACCAGACGATCAACGCCTACGGCAACGCGTACAAGCTGGACGGCAAGGGCTACGACTGGCTGCTGCACCACGAGCTCGCGCACGAGTGGTTCGGCAACCAGATGACCAACCGCAACGCCGACGACATGTGGCTGCACGAGGGGCTGGGCAGTTATGTGCAGCCGCTTTACCTCCGCTGGCTCCATGGCGAGCGTCTGATGCAGGTCGAGTTGCAGGACCAGCGCCGGGACCTGATCAACCGCTTCGCCGTGGTTTCCGGATCGGAACGGTCGGAGGATGAGGTCTATCAGGGCGACGCAGGGCCGGGGCTGGACATCTACAACAAGGGCTCCCTGATCGCCCACAGCCTGCGCGGCCTGATCGGCGACGAGGCCTTCTTCCGATCTATCACGCGGCTGGTCTATGGCCGCCCCGATCCGCGGCCGGGCAACTTCACCCCGCGCTACGCCACCACTGACGAGTTCCTCGCCATCGTCAACGAGGAGGCCCGACGCGACCTGAGCTGGTTCTTCCGCGGATACCTGTATCAGGCCGCCCTGCCCGACCTCCGGCAGCGCCGCGACGGCGGCCGGCTCGAACTGGAATGGGTCACCGGCGACGGAGCCGCCTTCCCCATGCCGGTCGAGGTCGAGATCGACGGCCGACGTCAGATCGTGCCCATGACTGGCGCCCGCGGAACCATCGCGGCGCCCGCCCGCGCCCACGTCCTGATCGACCCGGAGAGCAAGGTGCTGCGCCGGCTGGAGTTTCTTGAGACCTGGAGAGCCGGCGGGTCGCCGGACTAGATCGCTTCCGCCGTCACCGATTGCCGCACCAGCCGGCACGAGCCCTGGGTCGTCAGAAAGGCGATGTCGGCGGCGTCCCGGCCGCAGGCGATGCGCACCAGCCCCTCGACCGGGGCCAGTCCCGTCGGATCGACCAGCCACCAGCCGTTCGACAGCCACACTTCGAAAATGGCGTGGAAATCGGGCGGGTCCAGCTGATGGGCGAAGGCGCTGACCGCCCGCGCCGGAATGCCCGAGGCCCGGCATAATGTGATGCCCATATGGGTGAAGTCCCGGCACACCCCGGCCCGGTCGATGAAGGTGCGCGCCGCCGTCGTCTCGCTGTCCGAGGCGCCCGGCTCATAGTCGATCTCGGCCTTGATCCACTCGAGGATCTTCAGCACCCGGTCGCCCCCGACCGTGCCGCCAAAGGTCCGCTCGGCGAAGCGCCCGAATTGATCGGAGGGGCAGTAGCGGCTTGGGTTCAGATAGGTCAGCACCTCGGCCGGAAGGTCGTTCCAGTCGTGTTGCACGGTGACCGGAGGCAGCCCCTTCAGCACACCGTTGTCCACCAGGGCCTCATAGGTCAGGGCGACCTCGCCCGACAGGTGGGCGCGCAGCGTCCGCGCGCCGAACTCTTCGTCCTGGTCCTCGATGAAGTCGAAGTGCGGCGTGGTCGTCAGTCGTTCTTCCAGCACCGTCTGCCCGGGCCAGTGCGCCACCTGAATCTTGTAGATCGCGTCCGTCGGCGGGTCGAAGCCATAGACCAGTTCAGCGTGGACGCGGATTTTCATAATGCGATTGACTGAAGGAGAGGGACCGGGCGGTCAATGCACGCCGTTCGTGTCCGTATGCTGGCTGGCCGCTCGAGCCCTGTTCGATAAGGCCTACGGTTCCAGCTCGATGTCCCAATAAAGGTAATCGAGCCAACTCTGGTGCAGATAATGCGGTGGGAAGCGGCGGCCGAATTCCTGAAGCTGCCAGGCGTTGGGACGGTGCGGAGTCCGGCGCAGCGGCATTCCCGCCTGTTGCGGCGTCCGTCCGCCTTTTTTCAGATTGCAGGGTGAACACGCCGCGACGATGTTTTCCCATGTGGTGCGCCCGCCCCGGGACCTTGGCACCACATGGTCGAACGTCAGCTCCGTCGTGGCCCGGCAGTACTGGCAGGTAAAGCCGTCGCGCAGGAAGACGTTGAAGCGGGTGAAGGCCGGCTGGCGATCCTGATCGACGTAGTTCTTCAACGCTATGACGCTGGGCAGCGCCATCTCGATCGAGGGGCTGCGGACCACCTTGTCGTAGGTCGAGACCACATCGACGCGGTCCTGATAGACCGCCTTGACCACTTCCTCCCACGGCCAGACGGAGAGCGGGTAGTAGGACAGGGGTCGAAAGTCAGCGTTCAGCACCAGCGCGGGCCAGCCGGACGGGGGGCGGCTGAGAACCTGCATCAGGCCCTCTCCGCATAGGCGAGGCTCGTTGACGCGACCGGACTGAAGACACGGCTCCTTCCCTGCTGTGTTCGAAACCTAGCCTTGATTCGATGGCTTGGCGATGACCGGACCGTGACGGTCGGGCAACGTCAGCCGCGGGTCGGAGTGCCGGGAAACGCAGGCAG
>DASRWP010000396.1:0-3669 GCA_035654535.1 Brevundimonas sp. | reverse complement strand
AAGCCATTGAGGCGGCGCTTGCGGACGCGGACCGGTTGGCCGACGTGTTTCGCTCACCCGTGCTCGATCCGGGGTTCCAGCGCGACGTTCTCGGACTCGAGGGATCGTCAGGCGAGTCCCTTCTTCCCCGCCTCGGGTTCCCGGAGGCCGCTGTTCAGGCCGCCCGGACCTGGGCCCTTGGACAGCCCGAGCTGGCCGGATGGGACGGGGCGCCAGACCACCTGCGCCCGCTGTTCGCAGACTTGGCGGGCTTCGAGGTCAGCCTGCGGGGCGTCGTTGAGGAGGTCAGCGCCGCCCCTGACTGCTCCGCGGCGTGTCTCGCCTGGGACACCTCGCCGAGGCAGGGCGCGCGTATTCTTGGCGAGGGGGCGCGGGAGGGGCGTCGAGCCATCCGCTTGCGCCGGGCGGACGCGCCTGTCGGCCTGCTGCTCGATCTGCCCCCCCAGGCGGAAGGCGGCGGCGACCGCGGCCGGCCAGAGGCACGCACCATCGAACGCGTGGTCGAGAAGGTGGTCGAGCGCGACCGCACCCGGCGCAAGCTGCCCGACCGGCGCAAGGGCTATATCCAGAAGGCCGCGGTGGGCGGCCACAAGGTCTACATCCATACCGGAGAGTATGAGGACGGGGAACTCGGCGAGATATTCATCGACATGCACAAGGAGGGCGCCGCCTTCCGCAGCCTTATGAACAACTTCGCCATCGCGATCTCGATTGGTCTCCAGTACGGTGTGCCGCTCGACGAGTTCGTGGACGCCTTCGTATTCACCCGGTTCGAACCCGCCGGCCGGGTGACCGGCAACGACTCGATCCGCTCTGCGACATCCATCCTCGACTACATCTTCCGCGAGCTGGGCGTGTCCTATCTGGAGCGCCGTGAACTGGCCAATGCGGACGCCGGATCCCTGAACGCCGATGGGCTCGGGGTCGGAAAGCCTGACGACGGTGAACCCGAGACGGTGCCGGCGGCGCGGTTCATCTCCAAGGGTTTCGCCCGCGGGACGGCGCCCGACAATCTCGTCGTGCTCCCGTTCGGGCAAGCGAGGCGTCAACCGCCGGCGGAGGCGGCTGTTGCAGCGACCGCGGCAGTCGCCTGTCCCGAGTGCGGCGATCTGGCTCTCCAGCACCGCGGCGCGGGCTGGACCTGCGATACCTGCGGCGCAGCGTCGATGCAGGGTTAGCCATCCGGTCGAATGGCCCGCATCTTGCTTGATCCGGCCAGAAGATCGGAGCCTGTCATGAAAGCCCTGTTGAGCCTCCTCCTGTCGGTCACGCTGGCGGCCGCCGCGTCGCCGTCGCTGGCCCAGAACGCGTCGCAGATCGGACGCGTGCGAGGCGGCGCCAGCTGTCCCGGCTGCAACCTGTTCCAGGGCGACTTCAGTGGCCTGGAAGCGCGCGGGCTCAACCTGACGGGCGCAAGGCTCCGCCAGGCGGACCTCAGCCTGGCCGTTCTGAACCGGGCGCGTTTCGCCAATGCTGACCTGCGGGACGTCGAGGCTTACGGCGGTGTCTTCTCAAGCGCCAGTTTCGCCGGCGCCAACCTGACAAACGCCAGTTTCGTGGGCGCGCAGCTTGACGGCGCGTCCTTTGCCGGGGCCACGCTGGCCGGGACGAACTTCTCGGGTGCGTCGCTTCTCAGGGCCACGGGACTGACACAAGCCCGCCTGCGCCAGGCCTGCGGGGACGAGGCGACCCGCCTGCCCGGCGGTCTGCGGATTCCGCACTGCTAAGCTGACCCTTCTCCGCCCCGGACCTTACGGCGATTTAAGTAGGGTTCCCGGCCGTTTGGCGGCATTAAAGCCCTGTGAAACACTCTGCCTCCATCTCGCTCCGCGCCCGTCTGACCGCCGCCGCCGCATTCGGCGCGGCTGTCGTGGGCATGACGGCCGGGCCGGCTGTAGCCGAAGTCCGCCTGCAACTGGGCTTTCAGGACCGTGAAGTCGCGCGGCTAGTGTCGCTGGGCGGCTCCTGCAATCGATGTGAGCTCTCGGGACGCGACCTGACGGGCGCGGCCTTCAACGGGGCGAATTTCACCAACGCCACCCTGGTGGGCGCCAACCTTCGCGGCGCCGGGCTGGTGAACTCAAACTTCTCGGGCAGCGACTTCAGCCGTGCCGACCTCGGCGGGGCCGAGATGATCGGCGCCGATTTTACTGGCGCGAACTTCACCGCGACTCAGATGACGGGCGCGGAAGCAATGGGCGCGACCCTGGTCCGTGCGCGCCTTCCCGGGGCCATCCTCACGGGCGCTGACCTGACGGGATCCAACATGAACGGCGCCGTACTGGTCGGGGCCAATCTCAGCAATGCCGAGCTCAATGCCACTACACTCGCCAATGTTCAGGCCCGGTCGGCGAACTTCACCGGCGCCGAGATCGCAATGTCGAACCTGTCGAACGGCGACTTCCGTAGCGTCTCGTTCCGGGACGCCACCCTCAACGGCTCACGGCTGACCGGCGGCAGCTTCGTCGGCGCAAATTTCAGCGGCGCCGAAATGAACAGGACGGACATTCGCGGCGCCGATCTGTCTCGCGCCCGCGGACTGAGACAGGAACAGGTCGGGGCCGCTTGCGGCGACGCCGCCACCCGTCTGCCGAACGGCCTGACGGCGCGGACCTGCCGGACGGTCACGTTGCGGATCGCTCATCCGCGGCATGCCCCGAGGCCGCCAGCCCCGCCAGTGCCGCCGCGGGTTCGCAATCTCGTGGTCGCCGCCGAACGCTGACGAAAAGCCGCAGTCGCGACGGGCACAGCCTCCTGTTGCTGCGCCGGTCTACACCTTTAGCGGCAGCGCCGGCCGGATGTGCAGTTCCTTGTACTGACGCTCCGCAGCATCTGACGGCGCGCTCATCAGCAAATCCTGTCCCTGCTGGTTCAGCGGGAAGGCGATCACCTCGCGGATGGCGGTCTGGCCTGCGAGAAGCATGACGATGCGGTCGATGCCGGGGGCGAGCCCGCCGTGCGGCGGCGCGCCGTAGCGGAAGGCGTTCAACATGCCGCCGAACTGGTCCTCGACGACCGAGGCGTCGTAGCCGGCGATCTCGAAGGCCTTGAGCATGATTTCGGCCTTGTGGTTCCGGATCGCGCCCGAGCACAGTTCGTAGCCGTTGCAGACGATGTCGTACTGGTAGGCCAGGATATCGAGCGGATCCTTGCTCGTCAGCGCCTCCAGCTCGCCCTGCGGCATCGAGAAGGGGTTGTGCGAGAAGTCGACCTTCTTCTCCTCCTCCGACCACTCGAACATCGGGAAGTCGACGATCCAGCAGAAGCGGAACTCGTCCTCGGAAATCAGGCTCAGATCCTGCCCCAGCTTGATGCGGGCGTTGGCGGCGAATTTCGAGAACACGGCGGGATCGCCGGCGGCGAAGAAGGCGGCGTCGCCCTGCCCCATGCCGAGGGCCTTCATCAGGCCGTCGGTCGCCTCGGCGCCGAGATTCTTCGCGATCGGTCCGCCCCAGCCGTTGTTGTCGTCCGACCAGAAGATATAGCCGAGACCCGGCTGGCCCTCGCCCTGGGCCCAGGAGTTCATGCGGTCGCAGAAGGCGCGTGAGCCGCCCTTGGGCGCGGGAATGCCCCAGACAGCGTTCTTCGCGTCCGCGCCAAGGATCTTGTTGAACAGGCCGAAGCCGCCTTCGCGGAAATGCTCCGAGACGTCCAGCATCTCGATCGGGT
>DASRWP010000395.1:0-1803 GCA_035654535.1 Brevundimonas sp. | reverse complement strand
CTGACGTGGGGGCTTCTATATGCGGCGCACGTTCGGAACAGGACTGGCGAATTCGCGCCGCCCGCTCGCCCAGAGACCAGGGCGGTTCCGCGACATCGCACGACGGCCCGGTGCGCGGGACGTCCTTCTTCCAGTTCCAGGAACCCATGACCGAATTCTCCCAGTTGGGCCTCTCGGCCACGACCCTCAAGGCCGTCGCCGACACCGGCTACACCACCGCCACCCCGATCCAGGCCTCCGCCATCCCCGTCGCGCTGGCGGGCCGCGACGTCCTCGGCATCGCCCAGACCGGCACCGGCAAGACCGCCGCCTTCACCCTGCCCATGATCGACCGGCTTGGCTCGGGCCGCGCTCGCGCGCGGATGCCCCGGGCGCTGGTTCTGGCGCCGACGCGCGAACTCGCCGACCAGGTCGCGTCGTCGTTCGAGAAATACGCCAAGGGCACCAAGCTGACTTGGGCGCTGCTGATCGGCGGCGTGTCGATGGGCGATCAGGTGACGCTGCTGAACAAGGGCGTCGACGTGCTGATCGCCACCCCGGGACGGCTGCTGGACCTTTTCGAGCGCGGCAAGATGCTGCTCACGGGCGTCGAGATCATGGTCGTCGATGAAGCCGACCGGATGCTCGACATGGGCTTCATCCCGGACATCGAGCGGATTTTCAAACTCACCCCACCCAAGCGCCAGACCCTGTTCTTCTCGGCCACCATGCCGCCTGAGATCACCCGGCTGACGACCCAGTTCCTCAAGGACCCGACCCGGCTGGAGGCGTCGCGTCCGGCCATGACGGCCGAGACCATCACCCAGTATCTGGTGCGGATCCCCTCCAGCGATCCCAAGGCCAAGCGCGCTGCTCTCCGCGCGCTGATCGGCCGAGCCGACGTCAAGAACGGCATCGTCTTCTGCAACCGCAAATCCGAAGTCGATGTCGTCGCCAAGTCCTTGAAACAGCACGGGTTCGACGCTGCACCCATCCACGGCGACCTGGACCAGTCGCTCCGCACCAAGACCCTCGCCGCCTTCCGCTCGGGCGAGCTCAAGCTGCTGGTAGCCTCCGACGTCGCCGCCCGCGGGCTCGACATCCCCGATGTGAGCCACGTCTTCAACTACGACGTCTCGCACCACGCCGATGACTACGTCCACCGCATCGGCCGCACCGGCCGCGCGGGCAAGCTGGGCCAGACTTTCATGATCGTGACGCCGGGCGACGACCGGGCGCTCGACAAGGTCTTGAAGCTTATCAAGATGGACCCGCAGGAACTGGTGCTCGACAGCGCCGATCTGGCTCCCGGTCGGGAGCAGCCGCGACGTGACGCGGGTCGCGGAGAAGCAGGTCGCGGAGAAGGAGGTCGCGGCGACGCCGCCCCCGCTCGCGGCCGCCGCCGGGGTTCGCGCGAAGACACTCCCGCCGCCGAGGCGGTCCAGGCCGTGGCCCACGCACCCTCCCCTGAGCCGGCGGAAGCTCCCACGCCCGGCGCGGCGGCGGCGCCGGCGGCCAGTGACGCGGCGGCCCCGCGCCGGTCGCGCAGTCGCCGCTCTCGCTCAGGCCCGGCTTCCATCGCCACGCCCGCTCCGGCGGAGGCTGTCGCGATCGCGGAGGCCGCTCCCGTCGAGGTCGCTCCCGTCGAGGCCGAGCCGGCCGCCCCCGCGGCTCAACGGCCGGTTCAGGAAACTCACCTGCGACAGTCGGACCGGAAGGGCGAACGGGGCGCTCCGGACGCCGAGCGCTCGAACGGTCGGCCGTTTGGCGAAGGTGACGTGCCCGCCTTCCTCCGGCGGCCGGTCACTGTCCGCAACTGACGAG
>DASRWP010000394.1:0-1652 GCA_035654535.1 Brevundimonas sp. | reverse complement strand
CGGGGAACGACTTCTCCTTCGCCAATCCGATCGCAGTGCTCGGCCATGTCCTCGCCCTTTCCGGCATTGTGATCTTCCTCTACGCGGCCCTGCGCCACCGGGTTGTGGACCTCGGCTTCGCGGTTAACCGCACCCTGGTCTTTGGCGCCCTGTCCACGACCCTGCTGTTCGCCTTCTTCTTTCTGGAATGGGGCGCCGAGCAGATCATCCCGGCGGACATGCGCGAGGCCAGCCTCCTGGCCAGCGCCGGCATCGCTTTCGGGCTGTTCCTCGTGTTCCACAAGGTCCGCGATTTGGTCGAGAAGACCGTTGAAGCCCTGTTTTTCCGCCAGTGGCGCAACCGCGAGACGGAGCTGCGTCGTTTCGTGCGTCAGTCCGCCTTCATCACCCGGCCGGAGGCGCTGCGCAACTTGGCCGTCCTGGCCTTCTCCCGCTTTACGGACGGCGCCCCTGTCGCCCTCTACCGGCGCGAAGGCGACGGCTATGCGAGGGTCGGGGGAGAGGTCCCGGGTATGGCAGAGGTGATCGACGCTGATACGCCGCCTTTCGTCCGTCTACGCGCGGAGCTTGATCCGGCCGAGGAAGACCTGCCCACCGGTGCCGCCCTGATCCTGCCGCTGGTCCAGCGCAAGGATCTGACCGGCTTTTTCGTCCTGGGTCCCAAACCGTCCGGCGAACTGTATCGCCCGGACGAGCGCGAAACGCTCGCCGACGCCGCCGCCCGCATCGGACTGGACCTGCATGCGCTGCGGGTCGAGGCGCTGGAGGCGGAGGGTCGGGAGCAACGACGGCGGGCGGACATGCTGGAACGCCAGATGCAGCGGGCGCTGAAAGGCATGGCCAAAGCCGGCTCCGGGACGGGGGCGAGGGCCTAACCCAGCCCCTGCTCCAGCGCCTTGCGAAAGACAGTCGGCAGGGAGGCCAGGGCCTCGTCCGGGTCGGTCCAGAGAAAGTCGCCCGTCCCGCTGGCCGTTTGGACGGTCAGGGTCAGGGAAAAATGAGTGAAGACGTGTCCGATGACTCCGGCGTCCCGCCAGTCAGCGGCGACTGGCGGCGTCGCCTCGACAGGCTCGACGGTCCAGTCAGAGGTCGGCAGTCCCGTCATCCCGCCCAGCAGACCCTTCCCGGGCCGCCGCACAAGGGCCACCCGCCCCTGCCCGTCCAGCAGCACCCAAACCACGCCCCTTCGGCGGGGTCGATCAGCCTTTGGCGTCTTCAATGGCCAACGCTCGGGGTGGTCCGACGCATAGGCGGCGCAGAACGCCGTCAGCGGACACAGTTTGCACAGCGGCCTGCCGGGGCGGCAAACCGTCGCCCCCAGGTCCATCAACGCCTGCGGCCAGTCGCCGGGCCGGTCATCGGCGATCAGAGTCCCGGCGAGCCGCTTCAGCTCAGGCCTGGCGGCGGGCAGCGGCGTCTCGACGGCGCACAGCCGCGCGACCACCCGCTCGACATTGCCGTCCACGACGTTGGCCGGGCGGTCAAAGGCAATCGCGGCGACCGCCGCCGCCGTGTAAGCGCCCACGCCGGGCAGGGCCAGCAGCGCCGCCTCGGTGTCCGGAAACACCCCGTCATGACGATCCGCAACAGCCCGGGCGCAGGCCAGCAGGTTACGGGCCCGGGCGTAGTAGCCGAGCCCCGCCCACGCGGCC
>DASRWP010000393.1:0-4623 GCA_035654535.1 Brevundimonas sp. | reverse complement strand
GACCTTGTACGTGATCGACCAGTTCGGCTTTTTCGCCATCCTGCTGTCGCTGTCGCGCGGGGGGCGTCCGATCCGCCGGATCGCGGACCTCGCCGGTTTGCGCAAGGACCGGCCTGTGACCACGATCGCCCTGACCATTCTGTCGCTGTCAGTGCTTGGCATGCCGCCCCTGGCGGGGTTCTGGGGCAAGTTCTACGTCTTCGGCGCGGCCGCCGACGCGGGCTACTGGATGGCCGGCGCCGCCGGTCTGGTCGCTTCCGTCGTGGCGGGCTTCTACTACCTGCGCATGATCAAGCTGATGTGGTTC
The DNA here is from genome assembly GCA_035654535.1 of Brevundimonas sp. GTDB lineage: Bacteria > Pseudomonadota > Alphaproteobacteria > Caulobacterales > Caulobacteraceae > Brevundimonas. The sequence continues at coordinate 4,316 of DASRWP010000393.1, read as the reverse complement.
GATCCGGCCCCCGAGGGGACCGAGGCGACGGACGCCTCGCCGGTCGAGGCCAGGACCATCGCCTGGGCCGCCGCCGCCTTCTCATTCCCGGTGGTGATCGTCGCCCTGACGTGGATCGAGCCGTTGGCGCGCGCCGCCTCCGCCGGCTACGGAGCCGGATAGGGCCCCGATGCCCGCCGCCCCGATCCTGCTGCTCGACCAGACCGACTCCACCAATGCGGACGCCCGTCGGCGCGCCGAGGCCGGCGAGACGGGACCGCTCTGGATCGTGGCACGCCGCCAGAGCGCGGGCCGCGGACGGCGGGGGCGCGGCTGGGACAGCGAAGGCGGCAACCTGTTCGCCACGCTGCTGCAGCTGACGCGCAAGCCGCCCGCCGAGGCCGCGCAGGTCACCTTCATCGCGGCGCTCGCGGTCGCCGACCTGCTGGACGCCTGGGCCCCGCCGTCGCTGGTGACGATCAAATGGCCCAATGACGTGATGCTGTCGGGCGAAAAGGCCTCGGGCGTGCTGGTCGAGTCCGGGGCCCACGACACGGGCGGCCTTTGGCTGGCGGTGGGGATCGGGATCAACCTCGCCCACGCGCCCCAGGGCACCGAGCGGCCCGCCACCGCGCTCGTCCATCACCTGCGAGGCGACATCGCCGCGCCGCCGACGGTCGAAGCCGCCGCCGCGATGTTGGCCGAGGCCTTCGCCGTATGGATGGACCGCTGGGAGACGCTCGGCTTCGAGCCGATCCTCGACGCCTGGCGGGCGAGGACGCCCGGGCTGGACGGACCCGCAGTAGCGCGGCTGGGGCGGGAAACCGTCGAGGGGCAGGCCGAGGGCGTGGCCCCGGATGGAGCGCTGAAACTCAGATTGGCGGACGGCTCCTTGCGGCTGATCTCCGCCGGCGACGTGTTCTTCGGGGAGGCCGCGTAATGCTTCTGGCGATCGAGCAGGGCAATACCAATACGCTGTTTGCGGTGCATGACGGAGCCGACTGGATCGCCCAGTGGCGGACGGCGACCGAGAGCAGCCGCACGGCGGACGAGTACGCCGTATGGCTGAGCCAGCTGCTGGCCATGCGCGGCCTGTCCATCGGCCAGCTGGACGGCTGCATCATCTCCAGCGTGGTGCCGCAGTCGATCTTCAATCTGCGCAACCTTTCGCGCCGCTATCTGTCGGTCGAGCCGCTGGTGATCGGCGACAACGTCGACCTCGGCATGACGGCGCGGATCACCAAGCCGAGCGAAGCGGGGGCTGACCGGCTGGTCAACGCCCTCGGCGCGCATCTTGTCTATCCCGGCGACCTGATCGTAATCGACAGCGGCACGGCCACCACCTTCGACGTGGTGGCGGCGGACGGCGCCTTCGAGGGCGGCGTCATCGCGCCGGGCATCAACCTGTCCCTGCAAGCCATGCACGAAGCGGCCGCCATGCTGCCGCGCATCGCCATCCAGCGCCCCGAGCGGGTCATCGGCAAGGATACCGTCTCCAACATGCAATCCGGCGTCTTCTGGGGCTACGTCGCCCTGATCGAGGGGCTGGTCGCGCGCATCAAGGCGGAGTGGGGCAAGCCCATGACCGTCATCGGAACCGGCGGCGTCGCCTCGCTGTTCGAAGGCGCCACAAACTCAATCGACCGGTTTGATCCGGACCTGACCATCCGCGGCCTGCTCGAAATCTGGCGCCGGAATACCCACATCAAGGACCTATGAAAAACACTCCCAACGACGAACTCGTCTTCGTCCCGCTCGGCGGGTCGGGCGAGATCGGAATGAACCTGAACTGCTACGGCTACGGACCGGAAGCGAACCGCCAGTGGATGATCGTCGACGTCGGCGTGACCTTCGGCGACCTGTCGACACCGGGCGTGGACGTGATCGTGCCCGATCCGGCCTTCCTCGACGGAGAGAATATCCGCGGCATCGTGCTGACCCACGCGCACGAGGACCATATCGGCGCGATCGGCTGGCTCTGGCACCGCTTCAAGGCGCCGGTCTACGCCACGCCGTTCACGGCCTTCCTGATCCGCGAGAAGCTGCGCGAGGCGGGCATTCTGAACGAGGTGAAGGTCATCGAGGTGCCGCTGGGCGGCACGATCGATCTGGGCCCGTTCCAGGTGACCATGGTCACCATGACGCACTCGATCGCCGAGCCGAACGCACTGGCGATCAAGACGGCGCTCGGCACTGTATTTCACACGGGCGACTGGAAGCTGGATCCCACCCCGGTGATCGGCCAGCCGACCGACGTCGAGGCCATCAAGAAGCTGGGCGACGAAGGCCTGCTGGCCATGGTCTGCGATTCGACGAATGTCTTCGTTGAGGGGCAGGCGGGTTCGGAGCTGGATGCGCAGGCAGGACTGATCGAGCTGATCGGCAGCCTCAAGACCGGGCGTATCGCGGTCGGGTGCTTCGCCTCGAACGTCGCCCGGATGGTCAGCGTGATGAAGGCCGCCCACTTGGCCGGGCGTCGCGTAGCGTTGGCCGGACGGTCGATGCACAAGATCACGGCTGCGGCCAAACATGTCGGCTTGTTCGACGAGACCCAGCGCATCCTCTCGGAGGAAGAAGCACGCGTCTGGCCGGCCGATCAGATCCTGTATCTCTGCACTGGCAGTCAGGGCGAGGATCGGGCGGCCCTGTCGCGCGCGTCCCAGGGCACGCACCCCGTCATCAAGCTAGGACTGGGCGATCACTGCATCTTCTCGTCCCGCGTGATCCCGGGCAATGAACTGGCGATCGCGGCGCTTCAGGACCGGCTCGCCGACCGCGGGGTGCGGCTCTATACCGAGAAGGACCATCCGCACGTCCACGTTTCGGGCCACCCATGCCGGGACGAGATGAGGCAGATGTATGCCTGGGCCCGGCCTCGTATCTCGGTGCCGACCCACGGCATGCGCCGCCATCTGGCGGAGCACGCCAACATGGCCCGCGACCTCGGCGTCGCCGAGGCGGTCACGCCCCGCAACGGGGACATGGTGCGGCTGGCCCCCGGGCCGGCTGCGATCATTGACGAGGTTCCGAGCGGTCGCCTGTATGTCGACGGCGGTCGGCTGGTCACGGAGCAGGGGGAGGCTCTGCACGAGCGCCGTCACGCCTCGACCAACGGCGTCCTGATCGTCAGCTTCGCCATGGACCGGCGCGGCAAGATCGTCAGCGACATCGACGTGCGCTCGGTCGGTCTGCCGGGAGACACGGACTCGCCGCTCGGCGACGCGCTCGACGATCTGGCGGAACGGGTCGAGCAGACGGTGATGAAGCTGAAGGGCGACGCGCTGCAGGACGAGATGGTCATCGAGCAGGCCGTGTCCCGGGCGCTGAAAAAGGCCAGCCAGCAAATCTGGGACCGGCGTCCGATTGTCGAGACGATTATTCTGAGGCTTTGAACCCCTGTTCGGCCTCCCTATAAGGAGCCGAATCCGAGCTGCCCCAAGGTCCTCCCATGCCCGACGCCCCTGCCAGTGACTTGGCCGAGTTCCGCTACAAGCGCGTGCTGTTGAAGGTCTCGGGCGAGGTCCTGATGGGCGATCAGGCCTACGGCATCGACATGAAGACGGTCGCGACGGTCGCGCAGGCCGTGGCCGACGTGGCGCGCGAGGGCGTGGAAATCTGCCTCGTGATCGGCGGTGGCAACATCTTCCGCGGGCTGAGCAAGGCCGCGGGCGACATGGAGCGGGCCACCGCTGACTATATGGGCATGCTGGCCACGGTGATGAACGCCTTGGCCATGCAGGCCGCGCTCGAGAAGATCGGCGTCCAGACGCGGGTGCAGAGCGCCCTGACGATGAACGCGGTGGCCGAGCCCTACGTGCGCCGCCGCGCCCTGCGTCATCTCGAGAAGGGCAGGGTCGTGATCTTCGCCGCCGGCGTCGGCGCGCCCTTCTTCACCACCGATTCCGGAGCGGCCCTCCGTGCCGCCGAGATGGGCTGTGACGCGTTGCTGAAAGGCACCAGCGTCGACGGGGTCTACACGGCGGACCCTAAAAAGGACGCGACGGCCACGCGTTACGAGACGCTGACCTATCATGATGTGCTGGCGCGCGACCTGAAGGTCATGGATGCGTCGGCCATCGCCCTGATGCGTGACTCGGGCATTCCGATCGTGGTCTTCTCGATCCGCGAGGACAATTCCCTGCGCCGCACGTTGACGGGGGAGGGGACCTTCACGGTCATCTCCGCGGGCGCTTCCGCCTGAGCCGCCAACGCCAAGAAACCACGAGAGAAACGACCATGGCCAAGCCCGATCTGAAAACCTACCGCGAGCGCATGGAGAAGTCCGTCGCGGCGCTGAAGGAAGAGTTCAATGGCCTGCGCACCGGCCGCGCCAACGC
>DASRWP010000392.1:0-1645 GCA_035654535.1 Brevundimonas sp. | reverse complement strand
CATCAGCTCGTCGCTGGACACCGCGCCTCGTTGTTCCAGCCCCATCAGCTGCGCCATATAGTCGGAGACGGTGACGAGATCGGTGTCCGTATCCCACTCCCACACGCCGCATCGCGCCGCCTCGACCGCGCCGCGGAACCGCTGTTCCGAGTCGGCCCAGACCTGCGTGATGCCCTGCTGCCGGCGCTGGAGGATGAGGGCGATGAGAACGACGAATGCGCCGATGCCCACCGGTGCTGTCAGCACCCAGACGTCGTCCATCAGCGCGTCGGCCCCGACGTTGACCGGACTCCATGCGACGGCGATCAATCCGCTGTCGCCCACGGCGGCGCCGCTTCGGCGAATGGCGCGACCCTCGCCCCGCAGCGTAACCCCCCGCCCGTCGGCCGCGACCGGCGAGGCCCCGAGGCCGAGCGCCGTCGCTTGCGATGAGGCGCCGGTCAGGACCGTCTGCGGTCCGGCCAGAATCGCCACCGAAACGCCGTCCCGCGCGGCCAGCTCGGGCAGCGGTATGCGACCGACCAGACGCGTCGTTGCGGAGAGCGGCCTGGACGTCAGCAGGGCGTCGCCCCCGAGGGTCAGCTGCGGCCGCTCGGGCGAGGCGGCGAAATCCGACGCCTCGCCACCCGTCCGGGCGACGACGCGGCCGTCCTGGGCCAGCACCGCGAACGAGACCTCGGGCGCCGCCGCCCGGGCGCGCTGGACGGCGACGGCGGGGGCGGGATCGCCGGCGCCCGCCGCACGCATCGCCGCTTCGGCGGGGGCCATGCGGCTTCGCAACTCGAGGGCCAGTAGCCGCGCCTCCCGGTCAACCGCCTCAAGGCGAAGATTGTCGGCCTCCCGGCCAGGGCGGGCGATCTCGCGCGCGAACAGCATCAGACCGGCGGCGAGGGCGAGGGTCACGACCAGCAGGGCGACGCTCAGCCACGGCGGCGCGCTTTTGCGCCGGTCCGCAGTCCGTCGTCCCTCTGCGGTTATGCGGCGCTCGTTGCCCCGCAAGGCGCTCTCCCGAGAAATCGACGTCGATGAGAGAATCTAGGCTGCGTCGCGGATTCGTGTCGAGCCTTGGTTCTGAACGATCAACTGTTTCAGGCGGCTTCCGACCGTTTCGCCGCCGCCGTGGCCGGAACTTCCGGCGGCGGCTGCAGCACGTCCTTGACCCCGGCCAGGACGGTGCGAGCCCCGCGCGCGAGCTTCAGCAGTTCCGGCGGCGCGTCCTCGGGCAGTTCGTCGACCGACGCGACGAGCCGCTCGGCGAGGGCAAGCAGGTTCGGCGCGGCTGCGATCAGACGGGCCTGGAATTCGATCTGTTCCGGATCGCGGTCGTATTCCGCGCCCGGCACGCGCCAGCCGCCCCAGTCCGCCTTGTCGGTGACGACGACGGGATAGGTGCCGGGGAAGGGATGATGCGGACAGTCGTCGGCGGTCTGCCACTTGTTCCGGGCCCGCATGAGACGCCAGCTCTCGCCGATGTTGGCCGCCGGGTCTTCCATGGGCAGCAGAAGCTCGTGGCCTACGAATTCGCGGCCGAGGCCCACATCATAGGTGACGCGGACCGGCTCCTCGAAGCCCTTGGCCCAGACGGGCTGCACCTTCTCGATCTGGGCCCATGCGCCGACGCACTCGACCCAGACCTTTTGTCCCT
>DASRWP010000391.1:0-1862 GCA_035654535.1 Brevundimonas sp. | reverse complement strand
CGTCCTCGGCCGAGAGGACGTCGCCGGCCATCGGTTCACCGGCCATGGGAGCGCCTCACATGCACCGGCCGGGCCTGTCGCATCTGGAGAGCGCGCGTCGTCAGCACCGTCGCCTTGTGCCCCTCGCCCACGGCCTTGCACCGGGCCGCCTCAGCCTCGATCGCGGCGGCCAGGTCCTCGGCTTTCGCTGCGCGGCTGGCGACCAGCCGGCCGAGGGCGAGCGCGATCAGGAAGTCTTGCGCGGCCAGTCGGCCGGCGAGGAATTCGACGTCATCGGCGGTCATGCAGAGATCCTTTCCCCGATCACGTCGGGCCAGATTTTGAGGGTATCGATCGAGACGCCCGAGGCGTCCACCACGGCGACGTCGCAGCCGCCGCCGGCGAGGCTGATAGGCAAGGCCGAGCCCTTCGGCTGATCGAGGACCCGGCGCTGCGCCTCCATGATGGCCAGCGCATCGACCGGGCCGAGAGTCGCGGCGGCCTCGCGGCCGTGAATCGGTTGGCCGATCGCCGCGCTCCAATCGACATTCGGAGAGACCCAGAGCGTCCCTAGATTCATCGGCTCGAGCGACGCGGCCGACAGGTCCTGACCGATGCCCCAGATCACGGGCGAGCCCGCAAACCACGACGCGCCGGCGACACGCATCAGCCCTTCGTTGCCCGGCCAGAGCTTGTCACCCTCGGCCCAAGCCACATTCCGCGTCATGAACTGGACGATGAGCGCGTGGAGGTGCTTCAGACCCTCGGCGGTCTGTACCACGGCCCGAAAATGCGCCTGAGAGAAGACGCCCTGAGCAGCCACTACTGATCGGGCGGCCTCCACGTGGTGCAGCTTCGACTCAAAGCTCTGAATGCGGCCGTCCGGCCCCCACACGCCCTGATCGGCCGCTAGGATCGCCCGATCGCCGGCGACCAAAGCGACCAGCGCCGTCAACCGATGCCCCCGTGCGTCGTCGCCACGCATGTTCCGCCGCTGGCGAACTTCGGCAGGCCTGATGTGAAGGCGCCAAACAGACGCGAAACGATGCCGCTGAAGCCGCCGCTGGCGCCGCCGGCGCTACCCTTGCCCAGCCAATCAAAGAGCTGGCCGCCGAGGCCCTCCATCGCGCTCCGTAGCGTGTCACCGAACAGCATCCGCAGAACCGACGTCCAGTCACCGCGAAGCGCGGCCTCCATGCCGTCCGCCATGGCGATGGCGAAGTCTTCGCGCATACCCTGAATCCGCTCCTTGATCCGGTCGAGGCCCAGGACTTCCTTCAGGTCTGCAGCGGCCGTCAGCGGTTGAAGCGGCGACATGCGCTCGGGTGCCTGCAGCCCCTGCCCCGCAACGCCGGCCTCCATTTGAGCGCCCGTCACGGGGCTCATGCCGTTGCGGACCGCCTCGCGGATCCGGGCCGTCTTCGCCGCCAGATCGCGCGCGGCGCGCTCCTGATCGGTCAACAGACCTTCCATGATCGCAGCGATGTCGCCTCGCAGATCCGCGAAGGCGGCGCGGGTCCGATCCGTCGCGCGGATCGCCGGCGCGACCATTCCCGCGTCGAGCTTCGCCATCCATTCGGCGATGCCCTTGACCATATCCGGCACGTAGCTGTGCCCGACCACGGCGTCGTAGAGCTTGAAGAACGCCTCGCCGACGCCGCGCACCTTCCTGATCACCCCATCCAGAACGCCGAACAGGCGGTCGATCATCTCGGCCTTCACACCGTCGATCATGCGCTTGATGTTGCCGAGGACGCCCGGGAACAGGGTGCGGAAGGCTTCCAGCACGCCATGCGTCATCGCCGCCACCGCACTGCCCAGCGCGTTCCACATGGTCGACCAGTCGCCGGTCAACAGAGCGCCGAGCGCCCGCATCACTTGGG
>DASRWP010000390.1:0-4052 GCA_035654535.1 Brevundimonas sp. | reverse complement strand
CCACCAGCCTGGCGAAGGGCCCGCAGCCGCCCGAGCCGCCGGCCGTCGAGGTCGAGTTCATCGACAGCGACGAGCTCGCGCTGGCCGCCGCCGCGCCCACTCCCGCCGCCCCGCCGCCCGCTTCGCAGGCCCCGGCACTGTCGCCAGAACCGACCCCTTCCCCGCCCGAGCCGCGGCCGCCGACCGCGCCTCCGCTCGCCCAGCCGATCGTCCGACCGACCCCCGCTCCAGTCACTCGTTCACTCCCAACGCGCCCTGCCCCGGCCGCCCGCCCTCAACCGGCCCGCCCCGCGCCGGTCCAACTCCGCCCCGCTCCACCGCGCCAGTCCCGCATCGGCGACGATTTCCTCAAGGGCATTCCCAATCCCAATGCCGACCTTTCGCCGCGCCCGGCGACCCAGGGCGCCGCCACTTTCAGCCCGGCGGCCAAGGCCAGCGTCGATAGTGCGATCAGACGTCAGATCCAGCCTTGCGCCAACCGCCAGCCGACCCTCGGCCCCGGAGCGGACCGGATCCGGGTCACGGTGAACCTGCGCCTCGACCGCTCCGGCCGCCTCTCGCGCCCGCCCTCGCTGGTCCGCACTTCGGGGGTCGACGATGACAATTCCCGCTTCGAGGACCTCGCCTATGATCAGGCGGTGGCGGTGTTCCGCTCCTGCTCCCCCTTGCGCTTGCCGGCGGAGCTGTACAGCACCCCGCAAGGTGGCTGGGGCAACATCAACCTCACCTATGCCGCGAAATGAGGACGTCTTCGATGCTGCGTAAGCTGTTGCTGACCATCACGGCGCTGGTCGCGAGCCCGGCGCTTGCGCAGGACGAACCGCCCCCGGTTGATGTCGAAGTCACCAGCGGCGGGGTCAACAGCGCCATCTCGATCGCGGTCCCTGCCATGCCGGTCGAGGGTGGGGCGGAACTGGCACTCGGGCGCAACATCGCCGGCGTGATCGCCTCGGGCCTGCGCACCAGCGGTCGGTTCGCGCCGCTCGGTCCGTCGGGCCTGCCCAACTACAGCGTGGCGCAGGCCGATGCGCCGACCTTCGGAGAGTGGCGAGGCCTCGGCGCGAACCAGCTGGTGACCGGCTTCGTCCGCCCGGCGGGGCCTGGGCAGATCACCGTTGGCTGCTACCTCTACGACGTCGGCGCCGGGCGCGAGCTGGTCCGCCAGGGCTTCTCCGTCGCCACCGACAACTGGCGCCGCGCCGCCAACAAGTGTGCCGACGCCATCTACTCGCGCCTCACCGGAGAAGGCGGCTTCCTCGACACCCGCGTCGTCTTCGTCGCGGAGACCGGGCCCAAGAACGCGCGGCAGAAGCGCATCGCGATCATGGATTCGGACGGCGCGAACCTGCGCTATCTGACCCAGGGCGAGGCGACCGTGGTCACCCCGCGCTTCTCGCCCGACGGCAGCCGCCTGGCTTACGTCAGCTATGCTGGCCGGCGCGCCCGGGTCTGGGTGCTCGACATCGCGACCGGGCAGAAGCGCCTGCTCGTCCCCGGCCTCGCCCTGACCAGCGCGCCGCGCTTCTCGCCCGACGGCAATCGCATTGCCTATGCACTCTCGGCCAACGGCAACACCGACATCTGGATCGCCAGCGCCGACGGTTCCGGGGTGCCGGTCCGCCTGACCAGCGCGCCCGGCATCGATACGTCCCCAAGTTTCTCGCCCGACGGCGGCCGTATCGTGTTCGAAAGCGACCGCTCGGGCTCGCAGCAGCTTTACGTGATGGACGCCGACGGATCGAACCAGCGGCGGATCGGCTTCGGCGGCCCGGCCGGCTCCCCCGCCTGGAGCCCGCGCGGAGACAAGATCGCCTTCGTTCGCGTCGGATCGTTCCGGATCGGCGTGATGAACGCGGGCGGCGGGGGCGAACTGACGCTCACCGACGGCTGGCAGGACGAGAGCCCGAGCTGGGCGCCTAACGGCCAGTTCGTGATGTTCAACCGGTTCACCCGTGACGGCCGCTCGAGCCTGTTCGCGGTTCCGGTCGGCGGCGGCCAGGCGCGCCGCCTACCCACTCCGCAGGACGGCTCGGACCCGAGCTGGTCCCCGTTGCAGCGCTGACAAGGAGAAAACCAATGCGGGACAAGCTGATCGTCGCCACCCTGGCCCTGAGCCTTTCACTGACCGCCTGCGGCAAGCGCCAGGCACCAGCGACAACGCCCCCGGCTCAAAGCGGCCAGACCGACCCGAACGCCGCACCGGGCGCGAACCCCGACGAAGTCGGGCTGGTCGAGCTGCCCGGAAGCCAGTCCGCGATGGTCGCCGCGGCGGGTTCGGACACCATCTATTTCGGGACCGACAAGTCGGACATCTCTGCCGATGCGCAGGCGACCTTGAGGGCGCAGGCCAAGTGGCTGGTCGCCAACTCGAACGTCCGCGCCTCGGTGGAAGGCCATGCCGACGAACGCGGCACCCGCGAGTATAATCAGGCGCTGGGCGAGAAGCGCGCTCAGGCGGCCAAGCTGTTCTTGATGGCGCAGGGAGTGCCGGAGAACCGGCTGCTGACGATCAGCTGGGGCAAGGAGCGTGCCGTCGCCACCGGCTCGGACGAGAGCGCCTGGGCCCAGAACCGCCGCGCGGTGACGGTGGTGGTGCGGTAGGATTGCGTCACCCCTGCGAAGGCGTAGGCCCCGGGAGGTAGGAGCGCGAAGACGACCGAGGTCGCGGCCTGCGCCGGGACGACGTGCTAGGCCGCAGCTCTTGCCCCACGCCCCGTCATCGCCAGCCAGGCCCGCGCCGCCTTCTGCGCTTCGGCGATCTCGCGCGCGGTCATCTCGACGCTGATCTCGGCCCGGCAGGCCTGCCCGCGGGTGCAGCCGTTGAGCGCCGCGAGGTTGAACCACTTGTGCGCCTCGACCAGATCGACGTCGGTGTTCCCGCGTCCCGTGGAAAAGGTGACGCCAAGCTCGAACAGGGCGTTGACGTCCCCGCCCTCCGCATCGCGCAGGCGGCTCAGAATGAGAAACTCCGCACCCTTTTGACCGATAGCCATTTTCTTGAACTCCCCTGTCTGCTGGGGGCAAGCTCGTCCATAGCTCGTGATCAAATGGTTAACGCCGTTGTTACCTTCTTACCTGTTGCTCCAAAGTGACAGCGATATTGTCGATCAGCCGCACCCCGCCGATCGTCGCCGCGGCGATCAGGCGCATGGAGCCAGAAGCCTCCGCCACCGGATCGAGGCTGTCGCCATCGACCAGCGCGACATAGTCCACATCGGAGAAGTCTGCGGCCGCGAGTTTCGCTCTTGCCTCCGCAAGGACCGCCCCAACCTCGGCCCCGCCGGCGATACCCTCCGCCGCCGCAAACAGCGCGCCGGGCAGTGCAACAGCCTGCCTGCGATGTTCCGGCGACAACAAGGCGTTGCGGGAGGACATGGCGAGACCATCCTCCTCGCGCACCGTCGCATGGCCCAGGATCCGCACCCCGATCCCGAGATCCGCCTCCACCCGCCGGATCACCGCCAGCTGCTGCCAGTCCTTCTCGCCGAAGATGGCGATGTCCGGTCGAACCGCCAGCAGCAGCTTCGCCACCACCGTGGCGACCCCGTCGAAGTGGCCGGGCCGATGCTCCCCTTCCCAACGTGCGCTGACCCCACGCACAGAGACAGTCGTGGCGAAGCCCTGCGGATAAAGCTGCATCGGCGTCGGCAGCCAGACCAGGTCGCAACCTGCCTCGTCCAGCCGCGCAAGATCCGCTTCTTCCTGCCGCGGATAGCGGGCGAGGTCGCCGGCATCGTTGAACTGGAGCGGATTGACGAAGATGGTCGCCGCGACGTGGGTAGCCCGCCGCCTCCCTTCCGCGACCAGCGCCAGGTGCCCGTCGTGAAGCGCGCCCATGGTCGGCACCAGCGCCAGCGTGTCGCCAGTGCCACGAAGCGCTGCCAACGCCGGCTTCAGCCCTTCGCGCTTACGGATGATTTGCACCGCCGATTCCCCCGGTTTACTTGAGGCCCCAAAGTGACGCGCTCTGGGGCTACCCGGGGAAGAAACCAAGTGACGAGCCCACATTTCATCGTCTTCGCCAACGAGAAGGGCGGCACCGGCAAGTCGAC
>DASRWP010000389.1:0-4937 GCA_035654535.1 Brevundimonas sp. | reverse complement strand
GCGCGTGCCCGACGGTCTGGAGGGCACGCGCGGCGTCACGACGATCACCCTGGTGTCGGAGCACACGCGGACGTCGACGCCCATGGCCGCGCCCGGTTCAGCCGGCAGCGGCTCCTCGAACACCATCACCGGACGAGTCTTCGCAAACCGCGTCATCAGATGCTGCGGCCGCTGGAAGACGAAGTTCCAGCGCAGATGCGACATGCAGATGATCGGCTCGTTCCGCTCCTTGAGCTTGCTCAGGTCGATCACGTCAGCGGCGGCGTAAGCGGAAACTACTGCGGTCATCGAGGGGTCCTTATGACGGTTTTCAGAGACCCAACCCGTTCAGCCAAATTTCGTTCCATCTTACTGTTTTAGTTCAGTATTCCGAGTATTTTTAGAGTCGGCATTCCGACATTTCCGCGCTCTGGCAGGGCGAATACAGCAATCGGGCAGGTTCATTCCACCAACCTTCGACCAGATGGGCCGGGGCAGCGCCGTACCGGGCGATGTGTCGGATGGTCTCGGCCAGCGGCGTCGGTCGCGGGATGCCGTCGGACACGTCGAACGCGCCCGGTTCGTAATGGCCCCTCATCCGCGTAAGAAGGCTGTCCCAGTCGTAGGCGCCGAGCAGTGACCACGCGGTCAAAGCCCGCACATCGACTCCCGAGCGGCTTGCCTCGAGCGCGGCATGGCAGGCTTGGGCAAGCCAGCGCTGCTGCTCTTCGGGCGTGCAGCCGATGTGGCATTCCGTAATGGCGACGGGCAGGCGGTACCTCAGCCACAGGCGCTGCAGGTTCCAGTCCCACCCGCACGGTCGATCCTCGAGGACGCGCACCGCCTCGACGTCGGCATACTCGACCCGCCCGTTTCCGCCGTGGGTGTGAGCGGGGTACCGTTTGAGGCGGTGGTCGAGGAAGCGGTCGCTCGTGACGTAATGGTTCATCCCGATCACGTCCGGGGGACAGGGGTCGTCGGCGATCTCACGAAGACGATCCCCAAGACCGAAGCGGCTCACCTGCGTCCACATCGGATGATCCCGCTCGACGCGACCGGTCAGCAGATCCCAGGTCATCAGGCGGCGGGCGTTTTCAAAGTCGACCTGATCGCGGCAGGGCGGGGTTCCCCAGGTCGTGCCGAAATCCTCTGTCTGGATCAGGCGTGCCGTCGGGTTCACAGCGCGAACCGCCTTCATCGACAGCCGCACGGCGTCGATCTGGTTCAACAGGGCGCGCCAGAACGCTCCCTCGTCCCGCAAGTGCGGATACCAGTGACCGTACAGGGCGCTGAACCGCGCGGTCGTCAGCGGCTCGTTGACCGGCGTCCAGTCCTCGACCCAGGGGTAGCGGGCCGCGACCTGCCCCGCGAAGCCCGCGACGCCCTCGGCGAAGCCCGGGTCGAGCAGATGCGTCCACGCCGGGCCCGAACCGTGATGGACCAGCCCGACGATGGGCCGCATCCCGAGGCTCCTGATCCGCTGAAGGCGATCGTCGGCCAAGTTCCAGTCGAACACGCCCCGCTCGCGCTCCGTCCGCTCCCAGAGCACCGGATAGCGGAGCGCCTTCAGGCCCAGTTCGGCGAACAGATCGAGGTCGCCCGGCCGGTCGTCGTGGCCGCTCAGGCGCGACTGATCATTCCAACGGTCGCCGACGCGGCTGACGGTGCATTCGTGACCACCCCAAAGCTCCATGGTCACGCCACCCGCAGGGTCGGCTGGGGCATCAGTCGCCGTCCGAACCGCGGATTCAAACGCCAGGCGGAGGCGGTCCGGACGATGTCGTCCAGCGACGTGAACGAAGGCTCCCACCCGAGCCGCGCCCGGGCAGCGCCGGGATCGGCCACCAGAACCGCGGGATCCCCCGCTCGCCTCGGCCCGACGGCGTAGGGCGTGGTCCGGCCGGTGACGCGGTCCACGGCGGCGATCATCTCCAGCACGGACACGCCGCGACCGAGGCCCAGGTTCATGGCCGCGAAACCGGCGGCGCCGACATCAGCGCCCAGGGCGAGCACATGCGCCTGCGCCAAATCGGCCACGTGGATATAGTCGCGAATGCAGGCCCCGTCCGGCGTCGGGAAGTCCCGACCGAACACCGTGAGCGCGGGGCCGAGCCCGAGCGCGGCTTCGATCGCCAGTGGGATCAGGTGGCTTTCCGGGCTGTGCGCCTCGCCGATCTCCCCGTCCGGATCAGCGCCGGCGGCGTTGAAGTATCTGAGAGCCACGCCCTCGATCCCATAGGCTCGGGCATGGGCGGCGATCAGCCGTTCCGCCGCCAACTTGCTGTCGCCGTAAGGGTTGATCGGCTGCAGCGGCAGCGTCTCCTGCAAGGGAGCCAGCAGGTCGCCGTCAGGTTGACCATAGACGGCGGCGGTCGACGAAAACACGATCCGCCGGACACTGCACGCGCGCATCGCACCCAGCACGGCGCCGACGCCGTTCAGGTTGACGTCCCAGAAGGCGTCCGGCTCCAGCACCGAACGACCGACTTCAATGAGGCCGGCGAAGTGGATGACGGCGGACACGCCATGGTCCCGAATACACGCCTCCACTGCGGTTTGGTCACGCACGTCCCCGCGGACCAACGGTCCCCACTTCACCGCCTCCGCGTGGCCGTTCGAGAGGTCGTCGAACACCACTGGCTGGTAGCCTGCCGCCGCCAGCGCCTTTGCCGTATGCGACCCGATGTAGCCGGCGCCCCCGGTGACCAGTATCCGCCTGTCATTCATTCAGAAGCCTCCAAACTGCTACGCCAAACGGTGCGGGTGTGGCTGCGTTCCTATGTCGGGAAGCGGGCAGCGGGCTCTGAAGGCCGCCGCAGCATCAGGGGACGTGACTGCCGCAGCCGTGGTTCGTCTGTGACGCAGCAGGACTACCGCTTCGTCGAAGTGGGGTTCGTCCGGGGCGTTTCCATCTCCGGCCTGGCGTCGTCGCCAGCGCCCGGCCCCGGTCCGCCAGCGCTTGGTGGAAAGGGGTGAGTCTGGCGCGGTCCGGGACCCGGCTCTCCGACCCGGGTCTGACCAAGCCCTGCGGTTTGGTGCACCCCACGTCCGTCGGTCGGCGTGTTGATCTTGGACATCAGCCCTTCTCCCCGTTCTGCGAAGCCCCGGCGGCTACGGCTTGCGCCGGACGTGCGGGCAGGGCGCCGTCATCCGGCGCAGGCATCTGGACCGGCTGCACGGCGTAGGGCGCGGCGTCGTCCGCGGCGCGGGGCGCGTCGGCGCTCCATGTCATCCAGATCGTCGCGGCCAGCAGCGCCACGATGACGATCAGGGTCGCGACCGCCAGCAACGGCAGCTTGCCGGCACGCTTCCCCTCGGTCCCCTGTCCGTCCATCGCGCTTCTCCAGCCTCAACTGCAGACCCAACGCGCGAGGGCGGACCGAGGCTCCTGTGTTGGAGAGAGGACGCGAGCTTGAACCGCTCCCGATCAGATGAACGGACAGACGACCTCTCGGGTCGATCCCGTTCATCTTCGATCGCGCATCTGGTCCGGGATGACTGGAAGGAGCCCGGAGTGACGCAGCATCTCGACGCCTTTGACAGCCCGCCGGAGGTCCGCGCCCTGGACGGAGAGGTTCTCATCACCGGCGACCTCGTCAGCGCCGCCTATACTGTGAAGGCCGCGCGGGCGCTCATACTCAGCCTGCAGGCGGCCGTTGAGCAGGCCGAGGGCGCCGAATCCTTCAGCGCCTTCCAGACGGAATCCGCGCAGCCGGCGTCCTGAGCCTTCTCCTCAGTTCAGCGCGTAGACGACGCAGGCCTGGTCGGTAAGCTCCCGCAGGGGCGGCTGAAGCGCCAGGCGGGCGGCCTCGATCTGCGCCTCCGAAGGCCCCTGTCCTTCACGCGCGCCGACTGGCGGCGGGGGCGCAGAAGGCGGGGGCGGCGGCGGTGGCGGCGCATATGCCGACTGTACGTCGGTGGCGAGGTTGGATCCGCCGCCATACGACGGCCAGCCTGCGAGCACGTCGGTCTGGCACGCCCGCCCGGTGGGATCGATCACCTGCACACGCCCCAACGAACCGCCCGCGTGGCCAACAGCCTCCCGGGCCCGGCGCGCGGCGTCCTTCACCGCTTCGCCCTGAAGCCATGTCTTGATCGCGTTCTCGGGTTCAAGATTGAAGTTGACGGTTCCGATCGAGGTCGGCTCGCTGGCCACGACGGTCGCATAGACGCGCTCGACCAGAGACATATCCCGCACCGTGATCTGAACCGACGCCGTGGACTGGTAGCGCTCGATCTGATCGGCCCGCGCATTGTCACGCAGGACGCCGTTTTCGTCCCGATACTGGTCGTAGAGCGGCTGGGTTGAGATGGTCGTCTCGACCCTCACCCGGGCAGCGTCATAGGCGCCAAGCGTGCGGCTCAGCGCGCGCACCTGATCCGCCGCCTTGCGCGACGCCTCAGCCGCGGTGCGCTCGACCGACCTGAAGCTGGCGTTGAAGCCTGCGCGGTTTGCGGGAACTTCCGTGCGGACATGGCCGATCGACGCGATCACCGGGTCACGCATCCACCACGGCGCGGGCACGTAGCGCTCGCCGATGGTCGCCGGAGGGGTCTGGGCCAAGGCGGGGGCGGCGATCAGGGCGGCGAGGCCGGCAAGCAACAGCGGTCGAGACATAAACCCTCCAGGCGTGAGCAAATGCGGGCGAGCCTATCCGCGCACTTCACGGGCGCCAATCCGGCATTCGCCCTCAGAAAATTGAACGCGAGGCCACGCCGTTGCACTCCTGCATCCTCGTCTCCGTGATGCGGCTCCGGTCAGGACGAACGCGACCTCGTCAAGTATCGACCTGATGGCCATCGGCGTTTTCAACGGGCGGGTCCTTGCCCTGAAAGTAAGCGTCGCGGTCGGGCGTCACGGCAGAGGTGTCCGGAAGCACATTACCGACCGGATATAGCCGCAAATCCTTTTATGTCGGGCTTTGAGCTTAGCGTACACCTGCGCCGCAGTCGGATTC
>DASRWP010000388.1:0-10841 GCA_035654535.1 Brevundimonas sp. | reverse complement strand
GCCATTGGGGCGCTCGACCCGCTCGGTTCCGTCCGGCGGCTGGCGTGTGAAGCGCTCGATCCGCTCCAGATAGTCCTCCGCCGTGCGCGCATTGAAGTCCGCGCCGTTCCGCTCGAACAGCCGCGCGACCTTGGCGTCGACGGTTTCCTGACGGTTGGCGGTCAGGACAGGAGCCACGGCGCCGACCGGCGTCACGACCTCGACCGCCGACGCTGCGGGCGCGACCGCCTCCACACTCCGCTCCCGCGTCTCGACGGCGGAATCCCCGTTGCCGCAGGCGGCCAGCCCGAGCGCCGCCACGGTCGCCGTCATCCAGATCCTGAGCATCGCCGGTCCTCCCATGGTTGCGCGCGTTGGACGAACATAACCACAGGTCACGCGTTCACGCAACGTTCCGCTTCACAGGCCGTGCTCTCGACGCACCCGCCGCCGATGGCTAGATGACGCACATGAGCACGACCGCCCTGTCCGGACGAAAAATCCTCCTGATCGTCGGCGGCGGCATCGCGGCCTACAAGACGCTGGAGCTGGTGCGCCTGCTGAAGAAGGCGGGGGCCGAGGTGATGAGCGTCCTGACGGCGGCGGGGGCCGAATTCGTCACGCCGATGTCGCTTGCGGCCCTGACCGGCCATCCCGTGCGTCAGGCGCTGTTCATGCCCGAGGACGAGACGGTCATGGGCCATATCGAGCTTTCGCGCTGGGCCGATCTGGTCGTTGTCGCGCCGGCGACGGCCGGGCTGATCGCCAGGGCGGCGAACGGGCTGGCTGACGACCTCGCCTCGACCACCCTGCTGGCGACCGACAAGCGGGTGCTGCTGGCTCCGGCCATGAACGTGCGGATGTGGGAGCACCCCGCGGTGCAGGCCAATGTCGCACGCCTGACCGGGTTCGACGGCTTTCACGGCGCGGCGCTGGTCGGCCCCGACGAGGGCGAGATGGCCTGCGGCGAGTTCGGACCGGGCCGCATGGCCGAGCCGGCCGCCATCCTGTCCGCGATCGAGGGGCTGCTGGCGGGTCCCGACGGACGGCCGCTGGCCGGGCGGCGCGCGGTGGTCACCGCCGGCCCAACCTTCGAGCCCATCGACGCCGTGCGCGGCCTGACCAACCGCTCAAGCGGCAAACAGGGCTACGCCATCGCCGGGGCGCTGGCGCGGCTGGGCGCGGAAGTGACGCTGGTGTCCGGCCCGGTGGCTCTGCCCGCGCCGCCGGGTGTCGAACGGGTCTGGGCCGAGACCGCTCAGGATATGAAGGCCGCGGTCGACGCCGCCCTGCCGTCCGACATCGCTGTGATGAGCGCCGCCGTGGCCGACTGGCGCGTCGATGGCGTCGCCTCGGGCAAGATCAAGAAGGCGCCGGGCGGCCCGCCGTCACTGGCCCTGATCGAGAATCCGGACATCCTCGCCGGCGTCTCGGCGCCCGGGCCGCGCCGGCCGCGGCTGGTGATCGGCTTCGCCGCCGAGACAACCGAGCTCGAGGCGAACGCACGGGCCAAGCTGTCGCGCAAGGGCTGCGACTGGATCGTCGGCAACGACGTATCGGACGACGTCTTCGGGGCCGACGGCAACGCCGTGACCCTGTTCACCCGCGACGGCGCCGCCGAGACCTGGCCGCGTCAGCCCAAGAGCGAGGTCGCCCGCAAGCTGGCCGCCCGCATCGCCGATCATTTCGCCTGAGACCCCCATCATGACCACCGTCCGCATCGAACGCCTCGCCCACGCCGGCGACCTGCCGTTGCCCGCCTACGAAACCGGGGGCTCGGCAGGGATGGATTTGCGCGCGGCGGTGGCCGAGGACACGCCGCTGACGCTGGCGCCCGGCGCCCGGGCGCTGGTGCCGACGGGCCTGAAGATCGCGCTGGAGAGCGGCTACGAGGCGCAGGTCCGGCCGCGTTCGGGGCTGGCCCTGAAGCACGGCATCACCTGCCTGAACTCTCCCGGCACCATCGACAGCGATTATCGCGGCGAGGTCGGCGTCATTCTCGCCAATCTGGGGCAGGAGCCGTTCGTGATCCGGCGCGGCGAGCGTATCGCCCAGATGGTCATCGCCCGCCACGAACAGGCGGTGATGGTCGAGGTCGAAGCGCTCGACGACACCGCCCGCGGCGCCGGCGGTTTCGGCTCGACGGGGCGGTAGGGACCACGTCTTTACTCCTCGCCTCCAGAGCGGGTTCATCACAACGGGCACAACGGGCTCACAACGAATCCTGAGCGCGTGACGAACCGATGCTCCTGTCGATGCCGGGGGAAGGCTATGGATCAAGGCCAAGGCCTTGATCGAACGCGGCGAAGCCGCAGCCCATCACCGGCGAATGCAAACGCTAGCCGGGCCGCGTCCTCGCTCCCGCCGTGCCCGTTGTGACCCGTTGTGTCCGTTGTGATGAACCCCATCGCCGTCGCCGCACCATCGCGCCGGTCCGTTCAAGCCTGCCGGAACCCCAGCACGTCCTGCATGTCGTAGAGCCCCGGCGGACGGCTGCGGACCCATGCCGCCGCCGCCACCGCGCCGCGTGCGAACAGAGACCGGTCGATGGCCGAGTGGCTGAGGGTCAGGGTCTCGTCCTCCGACCCGAACAGGACGGTGTGTTCGCCGATGATGCCGCCCGCGCGCAATGAGGCGAAGCCGATCCCGCCCGGCTCCCGCGGACCGGTCAGGCCATTCCACGGATCGCGGCGGACGTCCGACAGGTCCTGACCGCGCCCGGCGGCGACGGCCTCCCCCAGCATCAAGGCGGTGCCCGAAGGGGCGTCGGCCTTCTTGCGGTGATGCGCCTCCAGCACCTCGACGTCCCAGTCGCGTGGATCCAGCCGCTGGGCGGCGTGTTCGACCAGACCGATCAGGATGTTGACGCCGAGCGAGAAATTGCCGCTGCGGACGATGGCGACCTTCTCCGACGCGGCGACGATCTGCGCGTCCTGCTCCGGGGTGAAGCCGGTCGAGCCGATCACCAGCGCGGGCCCGGCGCGTGCGGCGCAGGCTTCCGCCAGCTCGACCGAGGCCTCGGGGGTCGAGAAGTCGATGATCACGTCGCACAGCGACAGGTCGGGCGTCTCCCCCCGGTCGAACCGGGCCGAGACCACCACGTCGTCGCGCGCGTCCAGCACGGCCGAGACGGTGCGGCCCATCCGGCCCCGGGCGCCGGAGATTCCCGCGTGGAAGATGGCGCTCAAATCAGACCCCCGAACAACTCTGCCGCACTGTGACGGGTTTCGCGGCGAGCGTCACGGTCCATGCCTTGTCGTCCCGGACGCCGCGAAGCGGTGATCGGGGACTACTGCGCCGCTTCCGCGCCGAGGATGTCGGCCCAGAAGCGTTTTGCCTTGCCGGCGAAGGTCGAGTTCCGCGGCGTCTGGCTCTCGCCCAGCGAGGCAGCCAGTTCCTGCAACAGCGCCTTCTGCTGCGGGGTCAGATCGGTGGGCGTCTCGACGAACAGTTCGACCACCAGATCGCCCCGGTTCTTGCCGTTCAGGTGCGGCATGCCCTTGCCCCTGATGCGCACGGTCTTGCCCGTCTGCGAGCCAGCCGGGACTGAAACGGGCGCCTTGCAGCGGCCGTCGCAGGCCTCGGAGGTCAGGCAGGGGGCGTCGATCTCGCCCCCCAGCGCCGCCGTGGTCATGGGCACGGGCACGGTGACCAGCAGGTCGAGGTTGTCGCGCTCGAACAGTTCGTGCGGCGTCACCGAGATGAAGACGTACAGGTCGCCGCGCGGGCCGCCACGCTGACCGGCGTCGCCCTCGCCTGACAGGCGGATGCGCGAGCCGTCGTCGACGCCCGCGGGCACCTTCAGCTGAAGCTTGCGGTTCTTGCGGACCTGACCGTGGCCGTGGCAGCCCACGCAGGGCTCGGCGACCATCTGACCGGCGCCGCCGCAACGGGGGCAGGTGCGCTCGACCTGGAAGAAGCCGTTGGCGGAGCGGATGCGGCCCGCGCCCTGACAGGTGGTGCAGGTCGCCGGCTTGGTGCCGGCCTTGGCGCCCGATCCCTCGCAGGTCTCGCAGGTGGCGGTGGTGGGAACGGCGACCTCGACGTCGGCGCCCTTGTAGGCCTGCTCCAGCGTGATCTCGAGGTCGTAGCGCAGGTCCGAGCCGCGGCGCGGGCCGCCCTGACGCCCGGGGCCACGGCCGCCGAACACATCTCCGAACGCTTCGCCGAAGACCTGCGAGAAGATGTCGTTGACGTCGGCGAAGCCCTGCCCCTGCCCGAAGGGATTGCCGCCGCCGCCGCCGTGGACCCCCGCGTGGCCGAACCGGTCATACGCGGCGCGCTTCTGGTCGTCCGACAGCACGGAATAGGCTTCGGAAATTTCCTTGAATCGCGCCATGGAGTCTTCGCACCCCCCGTTCCGGTCGGGGTGGTGCTGCATCGCCAGCTTGCGATAGGCCGCCTTCAGCCCGGCCGCGTCGATGCCGCGGTCGACCTCGAGGATTTCGTAATAGTCACGCGTCGCCATGCGGCGTTCGTCCTCTACCCTGCCGTCCCAACCGCGCCTCTGACGGGCGTTCGACCGTGACGGCTGACCGGGCTGACATGGGCGCCCGGCGAAATGATGCAAGTTTCAGGAAAGGGCCCCGCCCGTCGTGAGACAAGCGGGGCCGTAGCGATTGGGCGCGAGGTGTGTCCTACGCGCTCTTCTTCTCGTCCTCGTCGCCCGTGACTTCCTCGAACTCCGCGTCGACCACGCCATCGTCGGCGGGCTGTTCGGCGCCGTCGGCGTCGGCGGCGTTCTGGGACGCGTACATGGCCTCGCCCAGCTTCATCGAGGCCTGGACGAGGGTGTTGGTCTTCGTCCGGATGTCTTCCGGGTCTGTGCCTTCCTTGGCGGTCTTCAGTTCCGCCAGGGCCGTGTCGATCGCGGCCTTTTCATCGGGTCCGACCTTGTCGCCGTGTTCGGCCATGGCCTTTTCGGTCGAGTGGATCAGGCTGTCGGCCGCGTTGACCGCCTCGACCATTTCCTTCTTGGCCTTGTCGGCCGCCGCGTTGGCCTCGGCCTCCTTCACCATCTTGTCGATGTCGGCGTCCGACAGGCCGCCGTTGGCCTGGATGCGGATCGACTGTTCCTTGTTGGTCGCCTTGTCCTTGGCCGTGACGTGGACGATGCCGTTGGCGTCGATGTCGAAGGCGACCTCGATCTGCGGCATGCCGCGCGGCGCCGGGGGGATGCCCATCAGGTCGAACTGGCCCAGCACCTTGTTGTCGGCGGCCATCGGGCGCTCGCCCTGGAACACCCGGATGGTCACGGCCGACTGGTTGTCGTCGGCGGTCGAGAACACCTGGCTCTTCTTGGTCGGGATCGTCGTGTTGCGTTCGATCAGCGGCGTGAAAACCCCGCCCAGCGTCTCGATGCCGAGCGTCAGCGGGGTCACGTCGAGCAGCAGCACGTCCTTGACGTCGCCCTGCAGCACGCCGGCCTGAACGGCCGCGCCCAGCGCCACGACTTCATCGGGGTTCACGCCCTTGTGCGGCTCCTTGCCGAAGAACTTCTTCACGGCTTCCTGAACCATGGGCATGCGCGTCATGCCGCCCACCAGCACCACCTCGTCGATGTCGCCCGCCTTCATGCCGGCGTCGGCCAGCGCCTTGCGGCACGGCTCGATAGTGCGCTGGACCAGATCCTCGACGAGGGCTTCCAGCTTGGCGCGCGACAGCTTGATGTTGAGGTGCAGCGGGCCCGAGGCGTTCATGGTGATGAAGGGCAGGTTGACCTCGTACTGCGTGGTCGAGGACAGCTCCTTCTTGGCCTTTTCGGCCTCTTCCTTGAGCCGCTGCAGGGCCAGTTTGTCCGAGCGCAGGTCGACGCCCTGCTCCTTCTTGAACTCGTCGGCCAGATAGTCGACCAGACGCAGGTCGAAGTCCTCGCCGCCGAGGAAGGTGTCGCCATTGGTCGACTTCACCTCGAACACGCCGTCGCCGATCTCCAGGATCGAGACGTCGAAGGTGCCGCCGCCGAGGTCGTAGACGGCGATCTTCTGGCCGTCGTTCTTGTCGAGGCCATAGGCGAGGGCGGCCGCGGTCGGCTCGTTGATGATGCGCAGAACCTCAAGGCCGGCGATCTTGCCGGCGTCCTTGGTGGCCTGACGCTGGGCGTCGTTGAAATAGGCCGGCACGGTGATGACGGCCTGGGTCACGGTCTCACCGAGGTAGGCCTCAGCGGCCTCCTTCATCTTCCCGAGGGTGAAGGCCGAAATCTGCTGGGGCGAGTAATCCTTGCCGTTGGCGCGCACCCAGGCGTCGCCGGTCGGGCCCTTGACGATCTCGTAGGGGACCATGTCCTTGTCTTTCGCCACCACGGGATCCGTGAAGTTGCGGCCGATCAGGCGCTTGATGGCGAAGAAGGTGTTGGTCGGGTTGGTGACGGCCTGACGCCGGGCGGGCTGGCCGACGAGCACTTCGCCGCCGTCCTGGATGGCCACGACCGACGGGGTCGTGCGGTTGCCCTCCGCGTTTTCGATGACCTTGGGGTTCTTGCCGTCCATGACGGCCACGCACGAGTTGGTCGTGCCCAGGTCGATGCCGATGATCTTGGCCATTGGTGGTCTTTCACTCCATTTTCGGCGGGCGATGCGGCGGCCTTGTAAAGCGAAGCGCCGCGCGTGACCGCCCCCGGTGTCAGGGTCTCAGGTCGGTTGATGCAGGCCCCTGCAAACCCCCACAGGATGCGGGGCTTTACGGGGGTTGTCGCCGATATGGGAAACACCCCCTCGCCCGCAAGACCCAAACCGCGTCTGGCGGCGATTCCCGTCTTCGGCGCAAAGGGATGATTTCAGCGAACAATGGTGTAACAGTGATGCTGCGTTCGATGGAGGGATCGGCCGCCTTTCACCTTTGGGGGAGATCAGAATGACCATGAGAACCATCGCCCGCGCCTGCCTGATCATGGCGGCTGTGGGAACCGTAGCCGCGGCCCCCGCCGTCGAGGCGCCCGCCAGCGCCGTTCCGGCCGCCTCGACCGTCCAGTCCAAGGACGGGCTGAACCGCCGGGTCCGGATCCACAACAACACCGGCTGGACCATGCTCCGCTTCTACGCGTCGAACACGGGCCGGAGCAGCTGGGAGGAAGACATCCTCGGTGATGACGTGCTGGCCAATAACGCCAGCATCGTGATGAACATCGATGACGGCACCGGCGCCTGCAATTTCGATTTCAAGGCCGAGTTCACCAACGGCCAGTCGCTGGTCCGGAACAACGTCAACGTCTGCCAGATCGCCGACTACTACTACACGCGCTGATCCACCGCGCTGTTTTGGCGCGGCGGCAAGGCCAGCTTCACGGCAATCGTGAATGGACGCCGCGCCGCCCCGCCGACACAGTCCGGCCTTTTCCGCCGGAGCGCGCCCATGACGAACCTGACCCGCCCCGAGGGCCCGGAGCCCGACGACTTCCGTTTCAGCCGACGCGCGCTCGCGACGGGTGCGCTGGGCGGCCTCGCCTTCGCCGGCTACGCTCCGGCCGCTCTCGCATTGCATGCGGCCCCGGTTCAGACCGACGCGACCGGCCTGACGATCGAAGAGGTGACCTACGCTGCGCCCGACGGCTTCGCCCTGCCCGCCTATGTGGCGCGCCCGGCGGGAGACGGCCCGTGGCCGGTGGTGGTCGTGGTGTCGGAGATCTTCGGCGTCCACGAATACATCCGCGACGTCTGCCGGCGGCTGGCCAAGGCCGGTTACGCCGCCATCGCCCCCGCCTTCTTCGTGCGGGTCGCGGACCCCGCCGGGGCCGAGATGGCGCGGGTCCAGGAGATCGTCGCCGCCGCCGGCTATGAGCAGGTCATGGGCGATATCGCGGCGACCATGGACTGGGCCAGCCAGCAGCTGTGGGCCAACTCGGCCAAGGTCGGCATCACCGGCTGGTGCTGGGGCGGCAAGGTGGTCTGGCAGGCCTGCGCCCGCTTCGCCTCGATCGACGCGGGGGTGGCCTGGTACGGGCGCCTGGCCCCGGCGGCGACCGCCACCCCGGAACAGGTCGCGGGCGGCCAGCCGTGGCCGGTTGATCTCGCTGACGATCTCAAGGCGCCGGTGCTGGGCCTGTACGGCGAGGCGGACCGGGGCATTCCCCTGCCCAGTGTCGAGACGATGCGCGCGGCGCTCCAGCGGGCGGGCCAGACCGACAGCCGGATCGACGTCTATCCCGCTGCCCCGCACGGCTTCCATGCGGACTATCGCGACAGCTATCGCGCGGCGGACGCGGCCGACGGCTGGAGCAAGCTGCTGGCCCTCTTCGAGGCGCGGCTGAAATAGCCGGGCACGTCCTTCTCCCCTTGGGGGAGAAGGTGGCCCGCAGGGCCGGATGAGGGGTCAGGCGGCCTCACCCTAACTCATCACCGCCGCCGCGATGGAATTCCCCTCATTCGACCGGCTTCGCCGCCCACCTTCTCCCAAGGGGAGAAGGCCCAACGGCTACGTCTGCTGGTCGAAGTTCCCGCCCGTCGCGCCCGCCGCGGCGTAGGCGGCGGCGCCGGCGGCGGCGCCTGAGCCGCGCGTGGCGACGACCACCATGGCCGGGCGGACCGTGCGGCCGAACAGGGCGTAGCCGGGCTGCAGCGTCTGGATCACCTGCCCGCCCTGAACGCTGTCGGAAGGCTGTTCCATCATCGCCTGATGCAGGTGCGGGTCGAACGCCTCGCCCGGCTCCGGAGCGACACGTTTCAGATTGTTGGCCTCGAACGCCTGCAGCAGCGACTTCTGCGTCAGCTCCAGACCTGTGACCAGACCCGCCTCGCCGGCGTCCGCGTCCTTCGGCGCCGCCTGCAGGGCCCGTTCGAGGTTGTCGGCCACGCCCAGCAGGTCGCGGGCGAAGCGCTGGATGGCGTAGGCGCGGGCGTCGTTCGACTGCGTCTCGGCCCGCTTGCGCGTGTTCTCTGCCTCGGCCACGGCGCGCAGGGCGCGGTCCTTCCACTGGTCGCGCTCGGCGATCAGGGCGTCGATCGGGCCGAGCCCGTCGTCGTCGCCGTCGTGCTCCGCGGGGTAGGAGTCGAGGCCCGCCTCGGCGTTCGCCTCGGTCTGGGGGTCGAAATCGGTGTCGTTGTCGGGCGTTTGGTTCACGTTTCCTGTCCGTCCAGCATCCGGCCCAGCACCCGGGCGGTATAGTCCACCAACGGGATGACACGGGCGTAGTTCAGTCGCGCGGGTCCGATCACGCCAATGGCGCCCAGAACCCGCTGCCGGCCCGTCATATAGGGCGCCGCGATCACGGCGGAACCCGAAAGCGAAAACAACCGCGTTTCGGCCCCGATGAAGATCCGCACGCCCTGCGCCGTCGAGACGCCGTCCAGCAGCCCGATCAGCTGCTCCTTCTGCTCCAGATCGTCGAACAGGATGCGGACCTTCTCCAGATCCTCGGCGGTCTCGCGGTCGTGCAGCAGATTGGCCCGGCCGCGCACGATCAGCGACCGCTCACGCTCGGCCCCGCCGGACCAGGCGGCCATGCCGTCCTCGACCAGACGGGCGGCGGCGGCGTCCAGTTCGCGGCGGGCGGCGTCCAGTTCGGTGCGCATCTCGGTGCGCGCCTCGTGCAGGGGGCGGCCCTTGAGGCGGGCGTTGAGGAAGTTGGACGCCTCGGTCAGGGTCGAGGGGGTGACCCCGGCCTTCAGCGGCATCAGCCGGTTCTCAACCGAGCCGTCGTCGCCGACCAGAACGGCCAGGGCCTGATCATGGCCGAGGGCGACGAATTCGACGTGCTTCACTCCCGCCTCACGGATGGGGCTCGCGACGATGCTGGCGCCCCCGGCGAGGCCGGACAGCAGGCTGGAGGCCTCGTTCAACGCCTCCTCGAAGCTGCGGCCGCGGCCCGCCAGCCGGCCGTCGATCTCGCGCCGCTCCTCGGCTCCGATGTCGCCGATCTCCAGCAGCCCGTCGACGAACAGGCGAAGTCCGGCGTGGGTCGGAATCCGGCCGGCCGAGGTGTGCGGCGATCCCAGCAGCCCCGCTATGGCGAGGTCCTGCATGGTGTTGCGGATCGAGGCGGGCGACAAGGCGATGCCCGTCTGGGACAGGGTCCGCGACCCGACGGGCTCGCCGGTCTCCAGATAGGTCTCGACGATACGGCGGAAGATGTCGCGGGCGCGGGCGTCGAGGCCGGTCAGACCGGCGCCACCTAAATCGAGCGCCGTCGAGGTGAGCAGGGGCGGAGTCATGTCCGCGGTCTCGATTCCCAGCGCCGGCGGGTCAGCCGATGCACGAGACAGTCGTCTGCGTCGAACATTCGCCGGCCCTCGGGTTCATAGCCGAGGCGCTGGTAGAAGCGATGCGCGTCGGCGTTGCTCGCCAGCGGGTCGATGACCACGCCGTGCACGTCCGGCTCGGCGAAACAGGCGTCCAGCGCCTGCGTCATCATCTGCGCGCCGTAACCGCGGCCGAGCGCGTCGGGCGGGCCGATCCAGATGTCGATGGCGCGCAGGCCCGGCTCGATCTCGCCCCAGTAGTGGTTCGGCTCAAGGTGCGGGTCGATGATCTGCATGACGCCGATGGGCCGCCAGAGCCCGTCGCCGCCGACCTCGGCGATGCGGTAGAAGGCGGTCTCGTCCTGCGCCGCCAGTTCCGCGCGCCATTCGATGCCGCCGAAGGCGACCTCGGCGTCGGGATCGTCGCTGGAGCAGGCGATGACGTGCGGTTCGAGGTCCCAGCCCGCCAGCATCGGCGCGTCCTCGAGCGTCGCCGGGCGGAGCCGGACGGCGGCGGTCGTCGATGCGGGGGCATACAGGCTCACGGTTTCAGGATAAGCAGCGCCGCCGCCGACACCAAGCGGCCTCCGATGGATTTTGCTCATGTCGTCGCCCCGCCCGTCCGAACGCGCGCCCGATCAGCTCCGGACCGTCATCCTTGAGACCGGTGTGAACCGCTATGCGGAG
>DASRWP010000387.1:0-1659 GCA_035654535.1 Brevundimonas sp. | reverse complement strand
GCGCGACTCGGTCGCAGATTGTCCCGCCAACAAAGGAGGGCGCCATGTTCGACCGCTTTTCGGCTTATCAGCCGCAGTTGCTCAGCCTGCTCCGCATCGTCGCCGGCCTGTTGTTCATCAGTCACGGCACGGCCAAGGTACTTGGATTTCCTGCCATGGAGGGGCTGCCGCCGGTGGACTTCACTCTCGCGGGACTGTCGGGACCATTTGAACTGGTGCTTGGCCTGCTCCTCGTGCTCGGCCTACTCAGCCGTCCCGCCGCCTTCGTGGCCGCAGGCTTCTGCGCCGTCGGCTACTGGATGGTTCACGGGATGCAGAGCCCCTTCCCCATCGTGAACGGGGGAGAGACCATCGCCCTGTACTGCTTCGTGTTCCTGTATTTCGTCGCGGCCGGGCCGGGGCCCTGGAGCCTCGACGCCATGATGCGCAAGCGCGGCTAGCTCAGCCGATCCGCACGCCGGTCATCGAGATCGAGCCGTCCTCGATGACGTCGTTGAAGAAGCTCACGTCGTCGTCCGGCCGGCGCTGGGCGGCGACGTACAGCAGCGGCAGATAGTGCTCGTCCGTGGGCACGCTCATCTGCGCGTCCTCGGCCAGCCCGACCCAGTCTATCAGGGCCTGATGGTCACCGCGAAGCAGCGCCGTCTTAACGGCCTCATTGAAGCCGGTCGCCCACGGGTAGGCGTCCCCGCCGGCCCGCTTCCAGGTCCGCAGATTGTGGACGAAGTCGCCCGAGGCCGCGATGACGACGCCTTCGTCCCTGAGCGGCTGCAGGGTGCGGGCCAGATCGAAATGTCCCTGTGCGCCGAGGCGGCGGTCCAGCGACAGCTGCACCACGGGCACATCCGCCTCGGGCCAGACATGGGCCAGCACCGACCACGTGCCGTGGTCCAGACCCCGTTGCGTCGTCGGCGCCGCGCCGGTGAGTCCGGACACTCGCAGCGCCAGCTCCGGCGAGCCCGGCGCGGGATACTGCATCGCGTGCAGTTCTTCGGTGAAGCCGCCGAAATCGTGGATGGTTTCCGGCTGCGCCTGTGCGGTCACGCCCAGCCCGTCGGTCTCCCAATGGGCCGAGACCATGAGCACGCCCCTCGGCTTGCCGATCGCCGCCCCGACGGCGCGCCAGCCTTCGGCGTGAAGCCCGCCGAGCGCGTTCATCGGCGAACCGTGTCCGAAAAAGATCGCCGGCTGGCGCATCACCCGACCAGCTTCTTCGCGGTCTCGGCGACGTAGCGCCCCTGCCAGCGCGCGCCCTCGAGCTCGTTGTCGCTGGGCATCCGCGAGCCGTCGCCACCCGTGATCGTCGCCGCGCCGTACGGCGAGCCGCCGGTGATCTCGTCCATGCGTTGCTGCCCGGCCCACGCGTAGGGAAGGCCGGCAATCTGCATGCCGTGGTGCAGCAGCGTCTGGATCAGGCCGATCAGCGTGGTTTCCTGACCGCCGTGCTGGGTCGCGGTCGAGGTGAAGGCCGAACCGACCTTGCCGACCAGCGCGCCCTTCATCCAGATGCCGCCTGTCTGGTCGAGGAAGTTCCGCATCTGGGACGCGGCCGTGCCGTAGCGAGTGCCGGCGCCGACGATCACGGCGTCATAGTCGGCCAGCTCCTCCGGCTTGGCGATGGGAGCCGCCTGATCCAGCTTGTAGCCGCTGGCCCTGGCC
>DASRWP010000386.1:0-2713 GCA_035654535.1 Brevundimonas sp. | reverse complement strand
GCTATTCCCGTGGAGCAAGGGCGAAGCCTCGCGGATCAACCTCGACAAGCATGTCGGGGCGTTCCTGCCGATCCTCCGACACCTCCTCGCCGCCATGTTCCAGCGCCCGACCCTAGTCTTCCTTCCCGCCCTGTTCCTGTCCGGCGCGGCCTACGGCCTGTTTGTCGGCATGGCGCCCCTCTTCGGTGCGAAGGTGCTGAACTGGGGTGAGGACACCTACGCAAGCTGGTCGGGCCAGGCGAACCTGGTCGCGGGGATCGGCGGAGCACTCGTGTTCGGCTTCATGGCCGAGCATTGGGGCGCAAGGCGGATGGTTGTCGCCAGCCACCTCGCCACCGCCGCAGCCGCAGCCATCTTCCTCGCGATCGCCGCCGACTGGGGCGTTCCGGCGGTGCTGATCATCGCCATCTTCGTGTTCACCGCGCTGCAGGTGTTCGGCTCCGTCACCACCTCCGCGGTGGCGATGCGGCGCTGCGCCCCGGCCGTCGCGGCGACGCAATTCTCGCTGTTCATGGCGGTCAGCAACATCGGCATCTCGCTCGCCTCGGCCTCGCTCGGCACGCTCGACCGGCTGGGCGGATTTCCCGCCATGGTCATCGCCCTGATCGGCACCGGGATCATCGGCGCCGCCTTCGCTTACGTCGCGAAGGTCGGGCGCTGACTCAGCCGCAGCCCCGTCTGCGCGGGTGCAGGCGGTCAGGGTTGATGAACGGCGCGACACTCGTCATTCAGTCAACATTTGGTGTGTAAAGCGAACATGTTGAAGCAAGGGACTTTGGTGCTCGCGCTGGTCACCGCCACGGCGGGTCTGGCGCAGACTCCCGCTGCTGCCGATCCGCGCCAGGCCATGCTCGACCGGGCCCGGAAAGCGGATCTCGGCGGCCAGTGGACCCCGCCGCCCGTCAATCCCCTCAGCCATTACACGGCCGCTTACGCACAGCGCCTGTGCTCGGCCGTGTTCATCGCCGGCATGGATGCGTCGGTGGCGCGCCAGACCCTTGGCGACAACAATGCCCTGGCTGCGGTCGCTCACAGGATCAACGCGGGGGAGCCCGTGATCGATCGCGCCCGCAGCGAAGTCCGCATCTCCGCGCCCGGCGGCATTACCCGGACCGCGCGCCGGGTCGCAAGTCAGGGCTGCGTCATCCTTGCCGAGCAGGGACCAGCGCTGCGCTTCAAGCCGACCGTGGTTCGTCCGAACCTCCCGCCTGCCGGCACCGTCGCCTGGCCGATGGGGGACCGCTTGCCCGATAAGGCGCCGGCCGGCTTCGACGCTGCCGGGGTGAACGCCGCCCTTGACGCCGCGTTCGCGCCCACGGA
The DNA here is from genome assembly GCA_035654535.1 of Brevundimonas sp. Lineage (GTDB taxonomy): Bacteria > Pseudomonadota > Alphaproteobacteria > Caulobacterales > Caulobacteraceae > Brevundimonas. The sequence goes on along the minus strand of DASRWP010000386.1, from coordinate 1,393 downwards.
CGGGCTCACCCAGGCATTCGTGGTCACCTGGAAAGGGCAGATCATCGGGGAGCGCTACGGCGTGGGCGCGAACCAGGCCACTCCGCTCGAAGGCTGGTCGATGGGCAATAGCGTCGTCGCCAGCCTGCTCGGCGTGCTGATGCAGCAAGGGGCCTACAACCTCGATCAGCCCGCCCCCATCCCCGCATGGCAGGCGCCGGGCGATCCCCGCCGGGCCATCCGCATTCGCGACATCCTGCAGATGTCGAGCAGCCTTCGGATCCGCGCCGAGCAGGACCCGAATATGCTTATGACGGACGGCTTCCCGATCACTGGTATACTTACACCGCGCCCGACGCCTTCGCCTTCGCCGCCGGCAGGCCCCAGCAGTGGGCGCCGGGCACGATAGGCCGCTACCGCAACACCGATCCGGTGCTCGCAAGCTATCTCATCCGCCGGGCGGTCGAGAAGCGCAGGCAGGATTATCACAGCTTCCCGCAGCGCGCCTTGTTCAACCGCCTCGGGATCCGCTCCGCCGTGCTGGAGACGGACGCTTCGGGCAACTTCCTGACCCAGGGTGCCGAGCTCAAGTCCGGGCGGGACTGGGCGCGCCTCGGCAATCTCCACCTCAATGACGTCGTCTGGAACGGCTAGCGGATCCTGCCCGAAGGCTTCGTCCACTTCGTCAGCACCCCCGCTCCCGCATGGGAGGCCGACGGAAGGCCGATCTACGGTGGCCTGTTCTGGCTCAACCGGGACAAGACTTTCCCGATCCCGCATGACGCTTATTACATGGCGGGTGCCGGCGGGCAGTTCACGATCATCATCCCCTCGCACGACCTCGTGGTGGTCAGGCTCGGTCGCTACGCCGGGTCGCGTCCCGGTGGAGACGCGCTTCGCCGGTCCCTCGCCCTCCTCATGCAGGCCGTGCCCGCGCGACCTTGAGCAGGAACAGGCCGGCCTTGACACGAACGCGGGTGCAGCGGCGGGACTGGCGATCCGCGCCGCCACCCGCTAGCCCTCCGCCATGCCCGCCACCCCCGCCTGGCCCCCGCGCAGCCTCCCGCGCCTGTTCGTCGATCAGCCTCTGGCCGACTGCGCGGCCGTCCTCCTCGACGGCAAGCCCGCCCACTATCTCGCCAATGTCCTGCGCCTCGCTGAAGGCGCGCAGGTCCTCCTGTTCGACGGCCAAAGCGGCGAATGGCACGCCGTCATCGAGGCCGCGCACAAGAAGAAGCTCGTGCTTCGGGTCAGCGCCCGCACCCGCCCGCCCGAGACCCTCCCCGACCTCACCCTCGCCTTCGCCCTGATCAAGCGCGCGCCGCTCGAATGGCTGGTCGAGAAAGCCACCGAACTGGGCGTCGCCCGCCTCCAGCCCGTCATCACCCACCGCACCGTGGTCGAGCGCCTCAAT
>DASRWP010000385.1:0-5325 GCA_035654535.1 Brevundimonas sp. | reverse complement strand
CCGCCTCCGCCTCCGCCGCCGCCGCCCCGACCGGTTCCGTCGCCGTCCGCCGCAGTCGGAACCGTCGCCGGGGATGTCGTCGTCAGCGGATCGCGCATCAGCCGGCCGCCCGGCTGGGTTCCGGGGGCCCCGATCCCGGCCGACACCGAGCGCTACCCCAACGCCACGCCCAACCCGGTCCGGCGGGTCGCCGACGAGCCGGTCTCGACCTTCTCCATCGACGTGGACACCGCCAGCTATTCCAACGTCCGGCGCTTCATCGACGAGGGCCGCAGCCCGCCCGTTGACGCCGTGCGGATCGAGGAGATGATCAACTATTTCGATTATGGCTACGACCGGCCGCGCTCGGCCGCCGAGCCGTTCGCCATCACCACCGCGGTGGCCGCGTCGCCCTGGGCCCCCGGCCGCCAGATCGTCCACGTCGGCCTGCAGGGCTATGAGCTGCCGGAACGCGAGCGCCGCCCGCTGAACCTGACCTTCCTCGTCGACGTCTCAGGCTCGATGGGGCCCCCGGACCGGCTGGCGCTGGCGCAGAAGTCGATGAACCTGATCATCGACCGGCTCAGGCCGCAGGACACGGTCGCCGTGACCTATTACGCATCGGGCGCCGGCACGACACAGACGCCGGTGTCAGGCGACCAGAAGCTGCGGCTGCGCTGCGCCGTAGCCAGCCTGTCGGCGGGCGGCGGCACCGGCGGGGCGCAGGGGCTGGCCAACGCCTACGATCAGGCCCAGGCCAACTTCGCCCGCGACCGGGTCAACCGGATCCTGCTGTTCACTGACGGGGACTTCAACGTCGGCGTCACCGACAACCAGCGGCTGGAGGACTACGTCGCCGCCAAGCGGGAGACGGGTATCTATCTGTCGGTCTACGGCTTCGGCCGCGGTAATCTGCAAGACTTGCGGATGCAGGTGCTCAGCCAGGCCGGCAACGGCGCGGCAGCCTACGTCGACAGCCTCAACGAAGCCCGCCGTCTGTTCGGCCCAGCCTTCGACCGCGGCGCCTTCCCGATCGCCGACGACGTCAAGATCCAGGTCGAGTTCAATCCGGCGCGCGTCAGCGAATACCGGCTGATCGGCTACGAGACGCGGATGCTGAACGAGGCGGACTTTAACAACGACCGCATCGACGCGGGCGAGGTCGGCTCCGGGGCCTCGGTTACCGCCCTGTACGAGATCACCCCCGTCGGGGGCCCGAGCCAGATGGGCGAGCGCCGCTATGAGGCCAACCGCTCGCTCGGCGTCGGCGGCGGCGATCCCGCCGGTGAGGTCGGCTTCGTGCAGGTCCGCTACAAGCTGGCGGGCGAGCGCGACTCCCGGCTGATGCAGCGGGTTCTGTCCAATGCGGGCGCAGGCCAGGTTTCGGCCCAGCCGCCGGAGAGCACCCGCTGGGCCATCGCCGTCGCGGCCTTCGGTCAGAAGCTGAGGAACGACCCGTGGCTGGGCGACGGCTTCACTTGGGACGAAGTGCTGGAGCAGGCCCAGGGCGCGCGCGGCGAGGACCCGTATGGCGAACGGGCGGCGTTCGTGCAGATGGTCCGGGCGGCGCAGGGATTGCCGGGCCGGGCGGCGCCGTAAACTCCGGTCCTTGTCATCCCGGCCGGAGCGAAGCGGAGAGCCGGGACGCGCAGGACCCGTAAACCTGATGTTCCGGAAGCTGCGCAAGCAGCTATCCGGAACACGGGTCGGGCTACGTCGCGGCGGCGCCCGGCTCCCGGATAACCGCTCCGCGTTTCCGGGAGGTAAGACTGAGGGTGCTTACCGTCCCGGATCGCCTTCGGCGTCCGGGATGACAAGCCGCCGACGCACAGCTCAAGCCCCCTCCCAAACGGAGAGGGTTCACGGCATGGTCGCGGCGTGACCGACACCCTCCCCCCCAGGACCGCCCGGCGCATCGCCCTCGCCGCCCAAGGCTTCGGCCGCGCCCGGCCCGCAGACCCCGGACGCAGCCACGTCCGCGCCCTCGCCCGGCGCCTCGGGGTGATCCAGATCGACAGCGTCAACGTCGTCGTCCGGACCCACTATCTGCCCATCTTCGCGCGGCTGGGCGGCTACCCGCGCGAGGCGCTGGAGACGGAGGCATGGGGGCCGCGGCGCCGCCTGTTCGAATACTGGGGCCATGAGGCGTCGCTGCTGCCGCTGGAGCTGCAGCCGCTGCTGCGCTGGCGGATGGCCCGGGCCGAGGCGGGCGAGATGTGGACCGGGCTGTCGCGGTTCGGGCGCGAGCGGCGGCCCTACATCGACGGCGTGCTGAAGGAGATCGAGCGGCGCGGGCCGGTCACGGGGGCCGATTTCAACGACGCCCCGCGCGGGGCGCCCGGCTGGTGGTCGTGGTCGGACGGCAAGCGGGCGCTGGAGTGGCTGTTCTGGGCGGGGCTGATCACCACGAAGACGCGGCGCGGGTTCGAGCGGGTCTACGACCTGACCGAACGCGCCCTGCCCCGCCGGATCATCGACCTGCCGACGCCGACGGAGGCGGACGCCCAGCGCGAGCTGGTCCGGATCGCGGCGCAGGCGATGGGCGTGGCGACGGCGGCCGACCTGCGCGACTATTTCCGCCTGCCGCTGGCCGACGCGCGCGACCGGATCGCGGAGCTGGTGGAGGCGGGCGAGTTGACGCCGGTTGAGGTGAAAGGCTGGCGGCAAGGGGCGTATCTGGCGCCCGGAGCCCGCTCGCCCCGTAAGGTGGCCGGCGCGGCCCTGCTGTCGCCCTTCGACAACCTGATCTGGACCCGCGACCGGACCGAGCGGCTGTTCGGCGTACGGGTGCGGCTGGAAATCTACACCCCCGCGCACAAGCGAACCCACGGCTACTACGTCCTGCCCTTCCTCGAGGACGAGGCGATCACCGCCCGCGTCGACCTCAAGGCCGACCGGCAGGCCCGGGTCCTGCGGGTGCAGGCGGCGTGGCGCGAGCCCGAGGCCAAGGCGGACACCGCGGCGCGGCTGGCGGCGGAGCTGCGGCGGATGGCCGATTGGCTGGGGCTGGAGGGCGTCGAGGTGGTCGGCAAGGGCGACCTGGCGGAGACGTTGGACGACGCCCTGTCAATCCGGCGGCCAGTCGCGCTGCCTCAAACCGGCGGGTGGAACGACGGCGGCGAACGCCGGAGCTCGGGGCCCTTTGGAAAGCGGATTACGGGCTAATCTTTACGGCTTGATCAAACCGAACTTCGCCAAGCGGGTTCTGGTCAGCATCGACATATTCTACGCGATGATGCCCGACCAAATGTCCGTGCAGCGTCGTTTCCGCCGCAAGCTCCCGAACTGCCTTCACCGCATATGCCCGCGCGGCATGCTCATCGGGGAATTCAGCGCCCTCTTCATCAAGGGTCACGTCGTCGTTATAAATGTTAAAGTAGTACAACGGCATGGCGCACACTTAGGCGCTTTCCCCGATAACCACGCTAACCTACATCATCTATCGAAGCTGCTTGATGCCGGAGGGTCCCTATAGGGCTCGGCGTGGTGAGGTCAGGCGGCTTCGCGCGGTGACCTCAGCGACATCGATAGCGCCACACTGTCATCGACTGTCCAAGCCGGAACTCTGAAGTTGGCTTGGGTCCGGCGGGTCGCCCAAGGCGTGCGCCGAACAACGAGTGTGGTGAACCCGACTTAGCCGAGGAACTGGGGACGGCTACCGTGGTTTTGGCAACATGCCGGTGTTTATAATCACCACGACCGCTGACCTCGGCTACAGCTCGGAGCCGTTTGAGGTGGAACTGGACTGCGTATTGGACGCACAGATCGAAGCTGTCAGGTTTCTCGGAGAGATGCTGAGAGAGCAGCCCGCCAGGTTCTGGGTTCGCAGGGACGCCTCAATCACTGTCGCGGACGAGGATGGCTCGGTTCTGTTTCGGCTGGATTTGGCCGCCACATCGGCTCCTGCGCCCAACCCCTGATCTCGCCCGGCTGTGCGGACCCGGTTAAGCGCGTTCTGCAGTCGGATCAGCCTGATCCATGTCGAGCCGTTCAGCATCGGCATAGATGTGAGCATCTATCGGCATCAGGTGCTGGTTCAGCTCATGACCCGCGTAGCCACGCGCCTGGTCCAGGGTAATGACCGGCAGCCATTCCAGGTGGGGGGTGCTGCCAATACATGACGAGACCAGACAGTAGAAGTTCATGACACGCCCCGTATCGGATCGGTCGGGCGATTGTCGGCGCGCTGCCGGTCCTCCGACCAGCCGCTCAATGAGCGACGAACAAAGCCATGACACGATGCTGCGAAGGGTGGTCGAACATGGATTATCTACATCTTGTCGATCTTCGGCGTGTGGCTGCCGTCCAGATCACCCAACGTTCGTAAAAGCGTCTGCAATGGGTCAGGAGCCGACATGAGCGCTTCGCCGCAAAGCCGCGGTCCAGCCGCCCCGCTCACACGTCGAACTTCACCCCCTGCGCCAGCGGCAGGTCGCGGCTGAAATTCACCGTCTGGGTCTGGCGGCGCATATAGGCCTTCCAGGCGTCGGAGCCGGACTCGCGGCCGCCGCCGGTGTCCTTTTCGCCGCCGAAGGCGCCGCCGATCTCGGCGCCGGAGGGGCCGATGTTGACGTTGGCGATCCCGCAGTCCGAGCCCCAGGCCGAGAGGAAGGCCTCGGCCTCGCGCACGCTGTCGGTGAAGACGCAGGACGACAGGCCCTGCGGCACGGCGTTCTGCATCGCCACCGCCTCGTCGAAGGCGCTCCAGGTTAGGAGATAAAGGATCGGGGCGAAGGTCTCGTGCTCGACCACCGCGGTCTGGGCGGGCATCCGGACGATGGCGGGCCGCACATAGACGCCGCCGCCGTCCCGTTCGACGCGGTCGCCGCCGACGAGGATCTCGCCGCCCTGTTGGACTGCGTGAGCGAGTGCGTCCTCGAACGCCTTCCCCGCTGCGTCGTCGATCAGTGGCCCGACCAGCACGCCGTCGTCGCGCGGGTCGCCGACGGGCAGGGTCTCGTAAGCCGCCTTCAGGCGCGCGGTCAGGCCGTCGGCGATGCTCTCGTGAACCAGCAGGCGGCGCAGAGTGGTGCAACGCTGTCCGCAGGTTCCGACCGCCGAGAAGGCGATGGCGCGCACGGCCATGTCGAGGTCAGCACTGGGCGCGACGATCATGGCGTTGTTGCCGCCGAGCTCCAGCAGGCTGCGGCCCAGCCGGGCGGCGACGGTCTGCGCCACGGCCTTGCCCATGCGGGTCGAGCCGGTGGCGGAGACCAGCGGGATGCGCGGGTCGGCGGCGAGCGCTTCTCCGGCTTCCCGGCCGCCGATGACGAGCTGCGACAGACCCTCCGGGGCATCCCCGAACCGGGCGACTGCGCGGTCAAACACGGCCTGCGTGGCCAGCGC
>DASRWP010000384.1:0-2640 GCA_035654535.1 Brevundimonas sp. | reverse complement strand
CATCAGCGCCACGTCCGACGGATAGGGCGACGAGCGGCTGTTGCGCGGACTGGTGGTGAAGCCGATCTGGTTGTTGACGACGAAATGCAGGGTCCCGCCGGTGCGGTAGCCTTTCAGCCCCATCAGGGCGAAACACTCGGCCACCACCCCCTGACCGGCGAAGGCGGCGTCGCCGTGGATCAGCAGCGGCACGACCTTGCCCCGATCCAGCGCGGCCTGCGCGTCGCCGTCTCCGGCCGCCGCCTCGCGGATGTCGAACGCCTGTTTCGCGCGCGCCTTGCCCAGCACCACCGGGTTGACGATCTCAAGGTGCGACGGGTTGGCCGTCAGCGACAGGTGGACGGTGTTGCCGTCGAACTCGCGGTCCGAGCTGGCGCCCATGTGGTATTTGACGTCGCCCGAACCCTCGATGTCCGAAGGCACGGTCGAGCCGCCCTGGAACTCGTGGAAGATCGCGCGGTAGGGCTTGCCCATCACCGCCGCCAGCGTGTTCAGACGCCCGCGGTGGGCCATGCCGAAGACGACCTCGTCGACGCCCAGGGCGCCGCCGCGCTTGATGATCTGCTCCAGCGCCGGGACCATCGCCTCGCCGCCGTCCAGACCGAACCGCTTGGTGCCGGGGAAGCGCTTGTGCAGGAACCGCTCGAAGCCCTCGGCCTCGATCAGCTTGTTCAGGATCGCCAGCTTGCCCTCGCGGGTGAAGGCGTTCTTCTCGAAAGCGTCCGGCCCCTCGAACCGCGCCTGCAGCCAGGATTTCTCCTCCGGCTCGGCGATATGCATGAACTGGATGCCGATGTGCCCACAGTAGGTGCGCTTGAGGATCGCCAGCACCTCGCGGATGCTGCCGGTCTGCAGCCCCAGCACGCCGTCCAGATAGATCGGGCGGTCGAGGTCGGCGTCGCTGAAGCCGTAGAACTCGGGCGTCAGCTCCGGATTGTGGGTCGGCTGTTCGATGCCCAGCGGGTCCAGCGTCGCCTGCAGGTGACCGCGCACGCGGTAGCTGCGGATGAGCATCAGCGCCCGGATGGAGTCATGAGCCGCGGCCCGGATGTCCTGCGCCGACACCCCGGCGGGGGCGGGCGTCGCCGCTGCGGGCGCGGGCTTGCCGGGGTCGGCCCTGGGCCCCGCCTTTGCTTCTGGCCAACGACCGTCGAACACGCCGGTCGCCTCGCTCGGCTCCTCAGCTGCGGACCGCCCCCACGAGCCGGCGGCGGCCGAGGCGCGGACGCTGTCGGCGTTGTCCCGCAACTGGTCGAAGAAGGCGCGCCATTCGCCGGACACCGACGCGGGATCGGCCGCCCACCGCTCGTGCAGGTCCTCGATGAACGAGGCGTTCGAACCGTAGAGGAAGCTGGTCTCGGCAAAGACCTGGTTCAGCCGACCGGCATCGTCCGCCATCTATCGTCCCGTCCCTTGGGCGGCGCACGCACGTCCGCGCGCAACCGGAGCCGCTGATATAGGCGCTGTTTTCCCGGGGGTCATGACCGAATGGGGGCGGACGGGGCGAATTTCTCCCGATTCCGGCGAAATTCAACGCGATCCTGTCCCGCTAGCGGGACAACGAATCAGCCCTTCAGCACTTCCACCAGCGTCGCCCCAAGGCGCGCGGGGGACGGCGAAACGCGGATGCCCGCGGCCTCCATGGCCGAGATTTTGGACTCCGCGTCGCCCTTGCCGCCCGAGACGACGGCGCCGGCGTGGCCCATGGTCCGGCCCTTGGGCGCGGTGCGGCCGGCAATGAAGCCGACCATCGGCTTGGAGCGGCCCTTCTTCGCCTCGTCGATCAGGAACTGGGCCGCGTCCTCCTCGGCCGCGCCGCCGATCTCGCCGATCATGACAATCGACTTCGTCTCGTCGTCGGCGAGGAACATCTCCAGCACGTCGATGAATTCGGTGCCCTTGACCGGGTCGCCGCCGATGCCGACCGCCGTGGTCTGGCCCAGGCCCTCGTTGGTGGTCTGGAACACCGCCTCATAGGTCAGGGTGCCCGAGCGCGAGACGATGCCGACATTGCCCTTCTTGAAGATCGAGCCGGGCATGATGCCGATCTTGCACTCTTCCGGGGTCAGGACGCCCGGGCAGTTCGGGCCCAGCAGCCGCGACTTCGACCGGTCCAGCCGCGCCTTGACCCGAACCATGTCGAGCACCGGAATGCCCTCGGTGATGCAGGTGATGAAGGGAACCTCGGCGTCGATGGCCTCGATGATGGCGTCGGCGGCGCCCGCAGGCGGGACATAGATGACCGACGCCGTCGCGCCCGTGGCCTCCCTCGCCTCGGCGACGCTGGCGAAGATCGGGAGGGTCTCGCCCTCCGACCCGGTCCAGTTCGTGCCGCCCTTGGTCGGGTGCACGCCGCCGACCATCTTCGTGCCGTAGTAGCGCAGCGCCTGTTCCGTGTGGAAGGTCCCGGTCTTGCCGGTCAGGCCCTGGACGATGACCTTGGTGTTTCTGTCGACGAGGATGGACATTCTAGTTTCCCGGGGGAGAGACAGGGGCCGTGTCGCTGAGCACGACTTGGCGCGAGAGGGAGATGGCCGCGCGCCCGTCGGCGGCGGCGGCGTAGGTGAGGGTCGAGTTCCCGAGCAGGGACCATGTGCGGAAAGGCGCGGCACCAGCTCGAAGGTTCGCGATCGGCCCTTC
>DASRWP010000383.1:0-6930 GCA_035654535.1 Brevundimonas sp. | reverse complement strand
CCGAGACGATAGCCTGCCCGAGGATGAAGGCGCGGCCCGAAGAGGTTTCCCGCTGGCGCAGGTCACCCGCCACGAGTTCCGTCTTGGCCTCCGAAAGTTCGGCCGCCGTCACGGGCTCGTCCCGGATGCGCGCCAGTTCAGCGTCGAGGGCGGCCTCCACGTCGGCTATGGCCTTGCCGCGAGCCACGGTCGCGGTGGCCTGAATGACGCCGTCCTCTTCCATCGCATTGATGCCGAAGTTGGCGTTCGACGCCAGCTGCGAGCCATACACCAGCGACTGATACAGCCGCGAACTCTCGCCGCGCGACATGATCGCCTGCAGAACGTCCAGCGCCGCGCTGTCCGGATGGTTTGAGGCGACGCCGGGATAGATCACGCCAACGGCCGGCAGCGGCACGTTCGGAGCATAGGCGTCGACGCGGCGCGGCTGGGTGCGGGGAGTCTCGACCGGGCGATCGAACACCGGCACCGGGCGGGCGGGGTTCGGGATGTCGGCGAAATACTGGTCTACGAGCCGATCCAGTTCGGCCGGATCGAAGTTGCCGGAGACGATCATCGTCGCCGTCGCGGGGCGGTAATAGGCTTCGTGGAAGGCGCGTGCGTCGTCGATGCGGGCCGAGTTCAACTCCTCCAGCGAGCCGATGACGCTGCGGCGGTAGATGCTTTCGTCGAAGCTGTTGTCGCCGATGACAAAGCGCCCAAGGCGACCGTAAGGCGGGGCGTAGACCCGCTGGCGCAGTTCTTCCTGCACGATCGAGCGTTCGGCGTCGAACACGGCCTGATCGACCACCGGGCGCGCCATCCGCTCGGCATGGGTCCACAGCATCTGCTCCAGATACTGTGGCGGCACCGTTTCATAATAGTTGGTGAAATCCTGCCCGGTCGAGGCGTTGCGGCTGCCGCCGGCGTTCTCGACCAGGGTCGATATCTGTCCGTAGGGCAGGTTGACCGTCTTGCGCGACAGGATGTGCTCGAACAGGTGGGCGAAGCCGCTGCGGCCCTGCGGGTCGTCCTTGCCGCCGACGTCGTACCAGAGCGTGACGGTCACCGTGCCCGCGGTCGCGTCGGGCATGGCGTAGACGTCCAGCCCGTTGGCGAGTTCGCGGTGGGTGTACTGTAGCGGCGGTACGGCGATGGCAGGCGCCGCGGCAGGGGCCTGGGCGAACGCCGGCGCGGCGAGGGCCAGGAACGAGGCTCCGAGAAGGGCGGCGGTTCGGGTCATGTCGGGATGTCCGCTGTGTTCTGCATATGAGAGGCGCCGAACCCTAGCAGCGCCGGGCCCGGCCCCAAGTTACGACGCCGTAATGATTGTAAGCATCGCGTCGACCTCGGCTCGGGCCGGCAACGACGGCTGGGCCCCGGGTCGTGTCGCGGCCAAGGCTCCGGCGACGCAGGCGAAACGCAGTGCCGCCGCGGGTTGCTGCCCTTCCAGAAGGGCCACGCAGATCGCCCCAACGAAAGCGTCGCCGGCGCCAGTCGCGTCCACGGCCAGCACGCGCGGCGCCGCGGCGCGGGCAATTTCCACGCCGTCCTGGTGCATCACCGCACCCCGCGCGCCGAGCGTCGTGACCACCCGTCCCCCTGCCCTGGCGAGGGCCGCGCCGTAGAAGGCCGCCTCGGTCTCGTTGACCACGATCAGGTCCGCGCGTCCAAGCAGCGCATCCGACACCGGTGCGGCCGGGGCCAGATTGGCGCAGACGAAGCCCGCGGCGCGCGCGACGGCCGCCTCGACCGTCGCCAGAGGCAATTCCAGCTGCACGATCAACGGGTCGTCGATCCGCTGCGGCAGGCCCTCCGGCATGGCCTGGTGGTTGGCCCCGGCGGCCACGACGATCTGGTTCTCTCCCGAAGGATCGACCGCGATCAGCGCCACGCCGGTCGAGGCTGCATCGTCGGCGCTTACGCCCGACAGATCGACACCACCCGCCAACAGCAGCGCCGTCGCCTCGTCGGCCATCCCGTCTTCACCGACCCGTCCGACTAGCCTGACCTCCGCACCCAGCCGCCGCGCCGCCAGCGCCTGGTTGGCGCCCTTGCCGCCGGGGTGCCGCGCCAGGGTCGCCCCGGTAACGGTCTCACCCGGCTGGGGCAGGGTCGCCGCCGAGGCTACAAAGTCGAGGTTGATCGAGCCTACGACGGTGATCTTCACCGCAGCCGCTCCTTGATCAGATTGAAGACGCCGTCGGCGTCGGCTGCGACCGCCCACTGATGCGGCAGGCTGCGCGCGACCAGTGGCCGGAACTCGACGGCGGTGTGCCCGCGCGTCAACTCGCTCTGGCATTCGACAGAGATGCGACAGGGCTTGAGCGTGAAAAGATCAGGCCGGGCCAGCCACGCCACAGGGCAGACGTCGTGCACCGGCGGCGCCTCCCAGCCGACGATCTCGCGCTCGACCTTCTGCGAGAAGCGCATCATCGCCGCAGCGGTGTCGCCCTGCGGCGTCCCGAGTGCAGCGACCGCGGCGATCCGCGGATCGGTGGCCCGCACCTGGTGGGTGACGTCGAGTCCAAACATGGCGATCCGGCACTCGCTGCGCAGAACCTCGTCCGCCGCCTCCGGGTCGGCCCAGATGTTGAACTCGGCCGAGGCGGTGATGTTGCCGCCCTCGCTGCGCGCCCCACCCATGACAGCCACCGGCCCCAGCCGCGTCGCCATCATCGGGTCCTTGCGCAGGGCCAGCGCCAGATTGGTCAGCGGTCCCAGCACCGCCAGCGCCACGGATCCCGGTTCGCGCTCGTTGACCGCATTGATGATCGCATCCACGCCGTGACCGTCGGCGACCGCCCCCGTCGCGGCGAAGGGAGCCATGAAGCCCAGCCCCTCCTCGCCATGGAACTCGCCCGCCCCCGCCGGCTTGCGTCGCAGAGGCCTGTCGGCGCCGGCGTGAACGGGGACGTCGCCCCGGCTGGCGATCTGGCGCAACATCCGCGCATTTCGCGTGGTCTTGCTCAGCGGCACGTTGCCGCCGACCGTCGTGACGGCCAGCAGTTCGAACTCCGGCGCGACGAACGCGAGCATCAGCGCCACGGCGTCGTCCACCCCGGGATCGCAGTCGATGATGAGCGCTTGTCTGTTCACCATGTCAGGTTGGCCGCCGCGGCGAATTTTCGCAACCGCTTCCGATGGTTCAGCGCGCGGGGGCCGGCGAGTGCACGGTCAGCTGAATCTCGACCACGCCGCCCTGCCCGAGCAGGCCGGTTGTCCCCACCGCCGTCCATGCGGGGCGCGGTCCGTCGGCGAACTCGCGCCAGACGCGGGCGATGACCTCGACCTGCTGGTCCTTGGTCCCGGAGAAGTCGGGCCCTTCCCAGACATGGAAGCTGTTGATCAGCGCGACGTCGTTCATCGTCGCTCCCGCCGCCGCCAGCGTCCGGTTCAGCTGGGTCAGTGTCCGCCGGACCTGCGTCTCGAAGGCGGCTGCGTCGCTACCCTCGTTCGGCGCGCGGAAGACGATCGCGCCGGAGACATAGAGGGTGTCGCCCGCGCGGCGGGCGGGCGCGTAGCCGACCTCGTCATGCGCCCGCTGACCGCCCGGTCCGGGAATGATCACCTCGCCCCCGGGCGTGGCCAGGTTTCGGGGATAGCCCGGGGTCTGGGCGAGGGCCAGGCTTGGCGCGGCGAGGATCAGGGCGAGGGCTGCGACGGGCAGGCGCATGAGAGGTCTCCGGTTGCGGCGGTCGTTTTGCCCCGGCCCGGCCGGCCTCTCAACTTAAGCTTCGGTCATGCACAGGCGCGGACGCAGGCCCCCGCCAGCACCTCGGCCGAATCGACGAGGGGCACAGATACGTCCTCGGGCCCCAGCAGCAGCGGCACCTCGGTGCACCCGGCGATCACGACTTCCGCGCCGGCGGCGATCAGCGCTCCGGCCAGCCGCCGCATTTCTGCGCGCGGCGGCTCGCCGGTGTCCCCGGCCTTGACGGCGTTGATGCAGGCCATGATCGCTTGCCGATCGGAACCGGTCAGCCGCACGATTTTCGCGCCCCGGGCCTGCAGCACCCGCGTGTACAGCGCCTCGCCGCCCGGCGTCGCGAGCACGCCGACCTTTTTTGCGCCCTCGGCGACTGCCGCCTGCGCCGTCTCCTCGATCATGTCGATGAAGGGCAGCCGCGCCTTGCGGATGCCGCCTGTCAGGGCATGAGCGGTATTGCAGGGCATGGCCAGCACCTGCGCGCCCGCGTCGCGCAGCCGCATCGCCATCTGGCCCAGCATGGCCTCGGCCGCGTCGGGCGCACGCTGGCGGTCGGGCACCTGAGGATTGATGTCCGCCAGAATCCGGATGTGGTCCTGATCACCGGAGGCGGGCGTCAGCGCCTGCACGCGCGCCAGAAACGCCACCGTCGCCGCTGGTCCCATGCCGCCCAACACGCCCAATACCTTGCTCATCTCGCCTCCGTTCTCGTCCGACGCCTTGCCAACCGGACGATCAGCCGCCCTTATGCGACGAAACCATGATGGGAAGCCAATGCAGACCGAAACCGAGGCCGCGACGGCGCTGATCACCAACGACGCCGTCGTGCTCGGTCTGCTGGCGGCCATACTCGGCGCTGTGTTCTGGGCGTCCAATCTGGCCCACCCTGCGGCGCGGAAGTTCTTCGCGGTCGTCCCGGCCCTGCTGCTCTGCTATTTCCTGCCCTCCCTGCTGACTACCTTTGGCCTCGTCGATCCGGAAAAGTCGCAGCTGTATTTTATCGCCTCGCGGTTCCTGCTGCCTGCCGCGCTCGTACTCCTCACCATCTCGGCGGACCTGCCGGCCGTGATGGGCCTGGGTCCCAAGGCCCTGATCATGTTCTTCACCGGCACGCTCGGCGTCATGATCGGGGGGCCCGTCGCCCTCCTGCTCACCAGCTGGGTGGCGCCCGACCTCCTCGGCGCGGGCCCTGAGGCCATCTGGCGCGGCATGTCCACCGTCGCCGGCAGCTGGATTGGCGGCTCGGCCAACCAGGCCGCCCTCTACGAAATATTCGAGGCCGGCCCGGACACCTTCTCTATCCGGATCGCCGTCGATGTGGTCGTGGCCAATATCTGGATGGCCGTGGTGCTGTGGATCGCCGCCAACCAGACCCGCATGGACAGGCTGTTCCGCGCAGACACGACGGCTCTGGACCGGGTCCGCGACAGGGCCGAGGCCTATGAAACCGAGAACGCCCGCATTCCCACGCTCAAGGACCTGATCTTCATCGTCGCCGTCGGCTTCGGCGCGGTCGGCCTCTCGCACGCCATCGCCGATCCCCTGTCCACATGGTTTGGCGAAAGCTTCACCTGGGCCCAGCGCCTTTCGCTCGATTCCAGCTTCTTCTGGCTGGTGCTGATCGCCACGATCCTCGGCGTGATCCTGTCCTTCACCGGCGCGCGGAAGCTGCAGGGTCCCGGCGCGGCCAAGGTCGGCTCGGTGCTCGTCTATGTGCTGGTCGCCACCGTCGGGCTGAACATGAACATCGGCGCCATCCTCGAGAGTCCGGTGTATTTCCTGATCGGCGGCGTCTGGATGCTGATCCACGTGGCCCTGATGTTCGGCATGGCCTTCCTGATCCGTTCGCCCAGCTTCTTCCTTGGCGTCGGCTCCATGGCCAATATCGGCGGCGCAGCCAGCGCGCCCGTAGCAGCCGCCGCCTTCCACCCCTCACTGGCGCCGGTTGGCGTCCTGTTGGCCGTGGTCGGCTACATCATCGGCACGGCCGCGGCGTGGTTCACCGGCCTGGTGATGATGCAGATTGCCGCGGGCGCGGGATGAGGCCTCCTCACCGGCTGTGCGTTAATGAGGCGGGCGACCGTCAACTCCGGAGACAAGCTGTTGTTTGATTCACCTACATCCGTCCGCAAGCTGCTCGGCGGCTCAGTCGCTGCGGGTGTCCTGCTCGTCGCCGCCGGGGCTTTCGCGCAGGAAGCGCCGATCGTCCAGCCGGGGGCGCCGGGGCAGGCCGCCCGCGCCCTCACGGGGGCGGAGGCGTCCCGCATCGCTGACAACCGCTATTCGGCCGACGACGTGAAGTTCATGCAGGACATGATCCTGCACCACGGTCAGGCCGTGGCCATGGCCGCGCTCGTCGACGGGCGGACGAATACCCAGGCCGTCCGTGACATCGCCGCCCGCATCGACGCCTCTCAGGCCGACGAGATTGAGTTCATGCAGGGCTGGCTGCGCGAGCGTGGCGAGCCGGGGCCCGCGGCGGGAGGCATGGCCGGGATGGACCACAGCCAGCACGGCGCGGCCGGCATGGCCGATCACGGCTCCGCGCACGCCAGCATGCCGGGCATGGCCACCACGGCCCAGATGGCGGCTCTGACCGCGGCCCAGGGCGTCGAGTTCGACCGCCAGTTCCTGACCCTGATGATCGCCCACCATGAGGGCGCGGTGAAGATGGTCGCCGACCTGCTGGCGCGGTCCGGCTCGGCCTACGACCCTGTCCTGTTCCGCTTTGCAAACGACGTCACCAACGAACAGCAGGCCGAGATCAACCGGATGACGGCCCTGTTGCGGGAACGCGCGGGCAATCCCCGCAGCACCCTCGCCGGCGGCTTCCGGGACGCCGGACAGGCCGCCGGGAACATGACCCTGCTCGCGAGCCTGCCGAAGCCTGTCGGCTTCTTCGATCCGGCCAACCCCGAGGGGCTTCCACCTCCCCTGCCCGCCAAGGACGACGAAGCCGAACCCGCCGCAGGCGCCGACCGGTTCGGCAGCCGCGGGCCTTTCCTGAACTTCGCCAACACCGACATGGCCTTCAGCGGCGACCTGCTGGCCGTCGGCAGCTATCACGGGTTCAACCTCTACCGGCTGGGAGACGGCCCCGAGCCGCAGCTGATCTCTTCGGTGGTTTGCCCCGGCGGTCAGGGCGACGTGTCGATCGTTGGCAATCTTCTGCTGATGTCGGTGGAGTCGAACAACGGGCGCGTCGATTGTGGACGACAGGGGGTTGTCGGCGAGCCCACGCC
>DASRWP010000382.1:0-3368 GCA_035654535.1 Brevundimonas sp. | reverse complement strand
GGCCTGCACGCGCCCGGCCTGATCGACGATCCCGCCGAGCAGGAACAGGGCCCCGCCGATCATGCCCAGCGTCATGCCGGGGATATCGAAATGCAGGTAGCCGCCGCGGGTCTCGCCGATCATCCGCAGGAGATTGGTGACGATGAAGACGCTGAACACGCCGCCGACGCCGAGCGCGAGGCCGACCCGGCGCAGGGCGTCCGCCACTGTAGGCTGGAACAGCCGTCCCTTCGACAGCTGACCCATGGCGCGACCGATCGACCAGACGCCGAACAGGTAGCAAACGGGCGGCACGCCGGTGAGCATGGCGGTGACCAGACTTCGTCCAGGGGGCAAGTCGCCACGCACGGTCAGCAAGCCAGGCGCGACGAAGTGGCTGAGGGCGACAATCGCGCCGACGCTGATGACCATGAAGACCGCCAGCCAACGAAATTGCCCACAGCGGCGTCGGAAACGGGAGAGATCGGTCTGACTCACAGCGTCTGGATTCCTGTCTTGTCTTTAATCTTGACTTAAAGATCGTTCGTTTGCAACTTTATGCAAGAGTTAAAGAGAATGGACCCGACGGACATGACAGCCGCTATCGAGACCCACGATCTGAGCCGCCGTTTCGGCAAGCGAGCGGCCGTCGACGCCGTGTCGATGACCGTGCCGGATCAGGCCGTCTACGGATTCCTCGGTCGCAACGGCGCGGGCAAGACCACGACGCTGAAGATGTTGCTGGGCCTGCTGCGCCCGAGCCGCGGATCCGCGCGGATCCGTGGGATCGATGTTGCGACGGACCGACGCGGGGCCGTGCGCAAGGTTGGCGCCTTGCTGGAGGCCCATGGCTTCTACGGCAATCTCACCGGACGCGAGAACCTCGACCTGACGCGGACCCTGATGGGCGTCCCGGCCACGGAGATCGACCGGGTGCTTGAGGTGGTCGAGATGCGGGACAGCGCGCGTAGACGCGTGTCCGACTATTCCCTTGGCATGCGTCAGCGGCTGGGGTTGGCGCGGGCCATGCTTGGGGCGCCTCCGGTGCTGATCCTGGACGAGCCGACCAACGGCCTCGACCCCGACGGCATCGCCGACATGCGCCGGTTCCTGAAGGAACTGCCGGCCCGGACCGGGGCGACCGTCCTGTTGTCCAGCCACCTGCTCGGCGAGATCGAGCAGACGGCCACTCATGTCGGGATTGTCGATCAGGGCCGGCTGGTGCTGGAGGGCGAGCTTCGCGCGCTGAAGGCTGATCTGTCGCCCGAGATACTGCTGAAGGTGGATGATCCGGTCCGGGCGTCGTCGGTGCTCCGCGCCTTCGACCTGACGCTGGCCTCGCACGCGGACGGGCTGGTGGCCCGGCTGAGGTCGGGCACTGAGGCCGACGCCGCGGCTGCGTCCATGAACCGGGCGCTGGTCGAGTCCGGGCTTTCCGTCTTCGCTATCGGCGTCCGCGCCGCCTCGCTTGAGGGCATCTACCGCGCGGCCGCCGCGCCTGTATCCCAGCCGGAGTTCGTCTGATGCTCGCCGTCCTGTCTGTCGAAGTCCGCAAGCTGAATCGCTCGCTGGCGCTCCTGCTGGCCGTGGCCGCGCCGTCGCTGGTGGCGGTGTTCACCTTCTTCAACATGCTGAGGGGCGACCAGCCGCCGCCGTGGAGCATGCTGCTGCAGTCGTCCAGCGCCATCTGGGCCTTCTTCATGCTGCCGATGAGCGTCACGGCGCTGACGGCGCTGATCGCGCACATGGAGCACGGGCCCCGGGCATGGGACCACCTGAGGGCGCTCCCGGTCGCGCGATGGAAGCTCTATGCGGCCAAGGCTGTCTGCGTGATCGCGGTGGTGGCGGCCATGAGCGCGCTGAACCTGATGCTGACCTATGGAGCCGTTCTGGCGGCGGGCGCGGTCAAGCCCGCCGTCGCGGCCAGCGGCGCGACGGACCTCGCGTCGCACGCCGCGCTGATGTCGCGCATCGTCGCGGCGGCGCTGCTGCTGATCGCCATTCAGCTGTGGACGGCGCTACGCTTCGCGAGCTTCGTCCCCTCGCTCGCCATCGGCATCGGCGGCACCTTTTTCTCTGTCGTCGCCACGGCGGCGAAACAGGGCGTCTTCTTTCCCTGGCAGATGCCGGTGAACATGCTGGCGACCGAGGCGTGGCGCGTGAATACCGCGCTGGGTCTTGGAGGCGGGCTCGGCGCCCTCGTGCTGATCCTCGCCGTCATCCACCTGGCGCGGCGCGAGGCGATCTAGGTCAATTGCCCGTCGCGCTCTTGTCCGGCGCGATTTCGGTCATGGCCGACTGGAGATAATTCTGCTCGCCCAGTTGTTCGATCAGCTTGTGCTGCGCCTCAAGGAAATCGATGTGCTCCTCGGTGTCAGACAGGATGCGCATGAGAAGGTCGCGGCTGACGTAGTCCTTGGCCGCCTCGCACTGGGTTACGCCGGCCAGCAGGGTGTCGCGGCCGCCCAACTCCAGTTGCAGATCGGCGCCGAGACATTCGAACGCGTTCTCGCCGATCTTTAGCTTGTGCAGGTCCTGCAGGTTGGGCAGCCCGTCGAGGAACAGCACCCGCTTGATCAGCATGTCGGCGTGTTTCATCTCGCCGATCGACTCGTCGTAGACGATCTGGCCGAGGTGTTTCAGGCCCCAGCTCTCGAACATCCGCGCGTGCAGGAAATACTGGTTCACCGCCGTCAGCTCGTTGGTGAGCACCGCGTTGAGCGTGCGAATGATCGCGGGGTCGCCCTTCATCGTCGTCGTCCCGTCGGCCGCGCGAAGATCGTTGGACCCTCAGGAATCGCCAGCCGCTGTCGGGCGACCTTCTAACACGGAAAAACGCGCCGTGTTTACTTGAGAAGGCTTCTCACGACATTGAAAATGCGAGTAAATCTCGGTCGCGAATAGTCGCTGCTATTCGGCGGCCATGGCGAAGGATTCACGGCTTTCCTGAATCATTTCGCGCATTTCGCAGACGCATTTGGCGCACTGGGCCGTGCACTGGTTGCGGGCGAACACGTCGCGGGGTCGCGCAGCGCCGGCCTCGATGGCGGCGGCGACGTCCCGTTTCCTCAAACCGTTGCAGTTGCAGACGTACACGGAAGAACCCGATGCGAGTTGCGAATGGTTCGCTATAGCAAGAAAGACAGGGTGGATGCAAGTCGTTCGCAGGCGGGCGGTTGACCTCCCGGTTCCCCCGTCGCACTTGCCTGTCATGGCCAAGACCCCTCCCGTCCCGGTTCGCCCGCCCTGTCGCCTGTATCTGATCACGCCGCCCACGGCGCCGGATCTCCCGGCGCTCACACGCGATCTTGAAGCGGCGTTGGCCGCGGGAGATGTCGCGGCCCTGCAAATCCGTCTCAAGGGGGCGGGCGATGCGGAGATCCTCGCCG
>DASRWP010000381.1:0-1659 GCA_035654535.1 Brevundimonas sp. | reverse complement strand
CTGGCCGACGTGATGGAAGCCCTGCTGGGGGCCGCGCTTCTCGACGGCGGCATTCCAGCGGCGAGGGCGGTCTTCGACCGGTCATGGCGCGACGAACTCGCGAAGCCCCCGCCATCTCAGGCCCAGAATAACCCGAAACTTGCCCTCATGCAGTGGGCCCACACCTTCAAGGCCCCTAACCCGGCGTATCGGGTAGTGACCCAGACAGGCTCGGATCATGCACCGACGTTCAGCGTTGAAGTCACCGTCGCCGGATATCCGCCCTTGACCGCGCAAGGCCGTTCGCGTCAGGACGCGGAGAAGGCGGCCGCCACCGGCCTGCTCCAGCGTGAAGGCCTGATTTGACCGAAGCACAAAACCAGCGGGCCGGCTTCGCCGCCATCATCGGCGCGCCCAATGCGGGCAAGTCCACGCTGGTCAACCGGCTGACCGGGACCAAGGTCTCGATCGTCACGCAGAAGGTCCAGACGACGCGCTTTCCGGTACGCGGCATCGCCATAGAGGGCGACGCACAGATCGTGCTCGTGGACACGCCAGGCATCTTTACGCCGCGCCGGCGGCTGGATCGCGCCATGGTCGCCTCGGCCTGGGGTGGGGCCGACGACGCCGACGTGGTGGTCCACCTGATCGACGCGGCCTCCCACATCGCCGCAGAAGGCACGGAAGGCCAGGCCGCGGACCGACGCTCGGCCGAGGACACCGACACGATCATCGCCGCGCTGAAAGCGGCCGGGAAACAGGTCATCCTGGCCCTGAACAAGATCGACGGCATGCGCCGCGACACCTTGCTGGCCCTGTCGCACGCGATGTTCGAAACCGGGGTCTATTCCGAGGTCTATATGATCTCGGCCCTGAGCGGCGACGGGGTTAACGACCTGAAGCAGCGGCTGGCGCGCGCCATGCCGGTTGGACCGTGGCTGTATCCGGAAGATCAGTCAGCCGACGTGCCGATGCGGGTGCTGGCCGCCGAAATCACGCGCGAGAAGGTCTATCTGCGCGTGCACGAGGAGCTGCCGTATTCGGCGGCGGTCGAGACCACCGCATTCGAAGACAAGACCGACGGTTCAGCCCGGATCGAACAGACGATTTATGTGGAGCGCGAGAGCCAGCGGCCGATCGTGCTGGGCAAGGGCGGCCAGACGCTGAAGTGGATCGGGCAGAAGTCCCGCGAAGAACTGACGGAGCTGCTTGATCGGCAGGTTCACCTGTTCCTGACGGTCAAGGTCGACCCGAAGTGGCAGGACTCCCGCGCCCTTTACGCCCAGTTCGGGCTGGACTTCGACGTCTAGCCGCGCCGGTGTTTCACGTTCCCAGATATTCGGGCGGGCACCCGCGGCTCACCCTTGTCGTCATCGTCACGGTGATGCTGGTCGCGATCGCGGCCCTGATCGGCTGGATCAGCGTCCGTCCGTCGGCCGCAGCGCCGGAGGCGGAGGCGCCGGCCCCGCGCCCACCCGTCGAAGTGGTCGAAACCCTGCCCATGCTGAAGGAGCAGCTGGACCGCTGGGGCGCGTCCGGCCAGTTCACCGGCGGCGTCCTCGTGGCGCGCGGGGACGAGGTGCTGTTCCGGCAGGTGCATGGCTATGCCGATCGTGCGACCGGGGCGACGCTGCAGCTGAACTCGCGCTTCCGGCTGGCCTCGGTCAGCAAGCAGTTCAC
>DASRWP010000380.1:0-2706 GCA_035654535.1 Brevundimonas sp. | reverse complement strand
CGAGCCGCCACTCCGGCGCGGCGCGCATCCCCGGAGTCGCCGGAGTGATGGACGTAGCCGCCATGGGCCGCTTGGGGCGGGGCGGGTGGAGCCGGCGGGGCGGGCGGGGCGGGCGGAACCGGAGCTGGCGGAGCAAAGACGCCAAAGACCAGCGGCGCGGGCGGCGTGGGCGGAGCCGGAGGCGCTGGCGGCGGCGGAACCTCGGTCCCGTCGGTGTCGGTCCAGATCACGGCGCCGCCGTCGAGGGTGCGGGTGATGGCCCGGCTTGCGACACGCTCGTCGGCCACGGAGGCCAAAGTCACGGCGGCCGCGGCGGCCGCGGCGACGGGGGCGGCGGGGGCGTCCCGGCGGACCAGCTCAAGCGCGGCCAGCGGGGTGGCCACGGCAGCCAGAGCGCCGACGGCGGCGGCGATAATCGCGGGACGGCTCTTCAGGGGGCGGCGGTCGGTCATGATGCGTTCGATCCTGTGTTTGAGGGGGTTGGGCGAACCCGCCATGCCGAAGGCTGCGGGGTGGGTGAAGTCGGCGGCGAGGCTGACGAGGGCGCGGGCGTAGGTTCCGCGTTCGACCTGGGTAAGGGCGAGGGCGTCGGCCGCCTCTTCGCTGCGGGCGATCAGATCGGCGTGAAGCCGCCACACGAGCGGGTTGAACCAGAACAGGGCCAGAGCTGCGCGAGACAGGGCGAGGAATAGCCAGTCGCGGCGGCGGACGTGCGCCAGCTCATGGGCGAGGACGGCAGGGGCCCGGTCCGGGTGGCGCAGGCAGTCCTCGCCGATCAGGACCACGCCCGGCGGCAGGCCCCAGCTGAGCGGCGACAGCACCTGCGGATGAGACAGCAGACGCGGGCGGCGGTTCGCCGGCAGACGCGCCAGCGCCGCGGTCCAGACGGGATCCTCGACCCGCCGCCCGGACCGGGTCCAGCCGGAGAGGCTCAGCACCCCGAGGAGGAACCGTCCGAAAACGAGCGCCCCGCCTACGGCCCAGCCCGTGGCGAGCACAAGCGCCGGCGACAGTTCGGAGGACCGCGGGAAAAGGGTGACGGTCAGGGTCGCCGCCTCGGTCGGAATAGCGACAGCGTACGGAGCGGCCGCGGACGCTGCGATCACCGGAGTGGCAGCGGGCGCCGCGCCCAGAACAGCCAGCGACAGGCGGGGCCCGAACAGGACCAGCAGGGGCAGGAGCAGCAGCAGGCAGACGGTCGCCCGCAGAATGTCCACGCGCTCGACCGGCGGGCGGTCGCGCAGCAAAGAGACAATACCGAGGCCCGCGGCGGCGACGATCGCCGACTTCAGCGCCAGCTCCAGCAGCAGGGCGTTCACGAGCCGCGCTCCCGTGCTTCATCGATGGCCTTCTCCAGCGCGGCGAGTTCGTCGGGCTTGAGGCTGCGGGTCAGGCCGAGCAGGGCGGTGGCGGCTGTGGCCGCTGAGCCGGCGAAGAAGGTGTCGACCAGCCGCCGCAGCGCGCCGCTGGCGATGGCGTCGGTGCGCGGCGCAGGCCGATAGATCACCCCGGCCTCGCCCGCGTGCCGGATCACCAGCCCCTTGCGCTCGAGCCGGGTCAGCAGCGTGCGAACAGCGGAGTCGCTGAGCGAGCCGAGATCGTCCCGCACGGCGCCGGTGGAGGCCTCTCCGAGGCGGCAAAGGGTTTCGAACACCTCGCGTTCTCGCCGGGGAAGAGCTTCCATCATCGTTCGGCATCCGTCGCTACATCTGTGGCGCTACACTTGTAGTGAATTGCGTCGCGATTGGGGCGGGCGAATGAACTCGGCGTAAGGCGCAGAAGGAGCTTCAGAGCCCGGACGGCCCTATCGCCATTTCGAACCGTCGCCGTGCTTGCCGACGCTGGAGAATTCCGGCGGGGCGGCCTTGTGGACATACTGCTCGGAAACCATCCAGCCCTTCAGCGGACGCAGGACGCCGAGGCAGCCGGCCACCAGCAGCGGTCCGGTGACAACCAGATGAGCCCACATCGGGGGGTGGACGCTGAACTCGAACCACATGAACAGCGCCATTCCGACGACGCCCACCAGACTCATGCCGAAGAAGGCCGGGCCGTCAGCCGGCTCTGCGAAACTGTAGTTCAGGCCGCAGACCAAACATGCGTCGCGGATGGTCAGGAAGCCGCGCAGCAACGGACCCTTGCCGCAACGCGGGCAGCGACAGCGCAGCCCGGTTGAAAGGGTGTTCAGGCGGGGATGGGCTTCCACGTCGGCGGGGTCGGGGGAGGGCATGGCGGGATCCTGACAGGGACTTCCGCATGTCGGCCCCGGGGCGGGAGGACGCAAGCGGCTCGGATGTCGCGGGAACAGCCTGCGCAGCCACGCCGTTCCCCGGCCATGACCGAGACCCTGAGCGAGGCCGTTCCATCCGACATCGAGGCGCTGGTCGACGAGGTGCTCAAGGTGGCCTGCGATCGGGACATCACCCTGGCGACGGCGGAAAGCTGCACCGGCGGTCTGATCGCCTCGATGCTGACCGACGTGGAGGGGCGGTCGCACGCATTCGAGCGCGGCTATGTGGTCTATACCAACGAGGCCAAGGCGCAGGAACTGGGCGTGCCGCCGCGGCTGATCGAACAGAACGGCGCGGTGTCGGAACCGGTGGCGCGGGCGATGGCCGAGGGCGCGCGACGCGCGACCGGCGCCGACGTCGCGGTCTCGATCACGGGCGTCGCCGGGCCGGGCGGCGGAACGCCGGCCAAGCCGGT
>DASRWP010000379.1:0-2415 GCA_035654535.1 Brevundimonas sp. | reverse complement strand
GGCCCGAAGCTGCCGGGTCCAGCCATGCGCCGCGCGGTCGGCGGCGGCCGCCCCTACCGCCGCCAGACACGCGAGAAAACACAGGACCGCGATGAGCGAGAACAGCCACGGCTCGCCGCCCGCGTCACGCGGCAGCAGGGGCGGGCGTCGGGAGAACAGGCGCCGGCTCACGTCGCCCCGCCTGACAAACGGCCGCCCTCGAGCCGCAGGACGACCGCGCCCGACCGTGCCGCCAGAGCCTCGTCATGGCTGGCGATCAGGACCGTGGCCCCCAGCCGGTTCAGCGACTGGAACAGCTTCAGCAGCCGGTCGGCCATCGCCGCGTCGACGCTGCCGGTCGGCTCGTCGGCCAGAATCAGGTCGGGCCCGGCGACCACGGCCCGGGCGATGGCCAGTCTCTGTTTCTCGCCCCCCGACAGCGAAGGGGGGCGGTCGTCCGCCCGGTCGCCCAGCCCGACCCAGTCCAGCATCTCGGCCACGTCTCCGGCGTAGTCGGCCGCTCGCCCGCCGGCGAGCCGCAGCGGCAGGGCCACGTTTTCGAACGCCGACAGATGATCAAGCAGTCGGAAGTCCTGGAACACCACCCCGATCCGCCGCCGGAATAAGGGCAGGTCGCGCCTGGGGGCGGCCGCCGCGTCCTCGCCGAACAGGCGCAGCGTCCCCACGTCCGGCCGCTCGGCCAGCGTCAGCAGCTTCAGGAGGGTCGATTTGCCCGCCCCCGAGGGTCCGGTAAGGAAGTGGAAAGAGCCGGATGGCAAAGTGAGGTTAACGTCCCGCAGCGCGCGGTGCGCCGGTCCATAGCCGAAGCCCACGCCCGACAGGCGGACGGTCTCGGACGAGTCGGCGGATCGGGCGGCGCGGCGGGGCTGGACGGGCATGGATTTTTTGGGTCGGGACGCGGTGAGAACCGCGACGGGAGGGGGCGAAAAGCCTCGCAGTCAGCGCACATGATACTGACCTGCCCGTCCTGCGCCACCAGCTATTTCACCCCCGACGAGGCGATCGGCCCGAACGGCCGTGCGGTCCGCTGCCGGGACTGCAAACACACCTGGCGCGCCACGCTGGACGAGCCGCTCGAGCTTTCGAACGCGACCTCCGCAGCGGCCAGACCGGTTCCGCGCGAGCCGCCGGAAACGGAGACGCTGGCGGAAACCCCGGCCCCCGAACTGCCCCGTGCCTTCCGCGCCCGGGCCGAGCAGCAACGCCGCCTGCGCCGCGCCGCCGCCCACGGCGTGGTTTGGGCGGGCATCGCCTCCGGCTTCGCCGCCCTGCTGGCCTGCGCCTGGCTGTTCCGGGTCGAGGTGGTCGAGGTGGCCCCGCGCACCGCCGCCGCCTACGCCGCCGTCGGCCTGACGGTGAATCCGACCGGTCTGGACTTCGAAGCGATCACCGCGCGGCCCCTGCCCATCGATCCGGGCAGGGTTCTGGTTTCCGGAGCGCTCCGCAACGTCCGTGACAACGAGCGGATCGCGCCGCCGGTGCGCGTGGCCCTGCTGGACGCCCAAGGCGCTGAAATTGGGCATGCGATCGTCCGCATCGACGCGGCCCCGGTCCTGCCCGGGCAGGTCCAGGGCTTCGCCGCCATAATTCCCGATCCGGGAGCGCGCGGGCAGGGGATCGGCGTCGACTTCGTCCTCGACTCGCCGCCCGTCCGGCAGGCCGTTCAGGACGCGCGCCCGGTCCGGGCCGACACGCGCCGCGGCGCCCATGCCGAACTGGAGCCTGCTGTGGTGCACGAAGCCGCCGGCCTGCGCCCCGCCCTGCCCTCTGACGCGGACGCGGTGCTCGACATGCAGCCGATCGATGCGGTGCCGGTGGTGGACACCGCTGCGGTCGAGGCGGTATCCGCCTCGCATGGCTGACACCCCCAGGCCCACCATCCTTCTGCCCGAAGCCGAGGTTCAGCGCGTCGTCGCGGAACTGGCGGCCCGCATTGCCCCGGTGACCGACGACGAGACCGTGGCGGCCGTGCTGCTGACGGGGGGACTGTGGTTCGCCGCCGACCTGACGCGAGCGCTGTCGCGGCTGGGCCGGAACGTCCGCTTCGACGCCCTGTGGCTGGCGTCCTACGGCGACGAGAAGGAAAGCCGCGGCCGGATCGACGTCTACGCCCCATTCCAGCGGCCCATCGCTGGCCGCCGCGTCCTGATCATAGACGACGTCTTCGACACCGGCCTGTCGCTGGCCGAGGCCGTCCGCATAGCCCGCGAAGGCGGCGCCTCCGAGGTCCTGACGGTGGTCTTCGCCCGAAAGCCCTGGCCGCTGCCGCGCGCGCCCGAGCCGGACTTCGTCGGCTGGGAGGCGCCGAACCGCTTCCTCGTCGGCTACGGGCTTGACCACGCCGGGACCCTGCGCGGCCTGCCGGACGTCTGCGCGCTGGACTAGAGCCAGTTCGGCCGGCTCTCCGCCGCCAGC
>DASRWP010000378.1:0-2898 GCA_035654535.1 Brevundimonas sp. | reverse complement strand
GCCCGCGACCGCGCCAACGCGGCCAGCGAGGCCAAGTCCAGCTTCCTCGGCGTCATATCGCACGAACTGCGGACGCCGATGAACGGCGTGCTCGGAGCAGCGCAGCTGCTCGGCGCGACCCGGCTGGAGCCCGGCCAGCGCGAGTATCTGTCGATCATCCGCAACTCGGGCGATAATCTGCTGAGCCTCCTGAACGACATCCTCGACATGACCAAGATCGAGGCGGGCAAGATGACGTTCGACGTGGTCGATGTCTCGGTCGAGGATCTGCACAAGCGGGTCACCGGGCCGTTCGGGGCGCAGGCCGAGGCCAAGGGCCTGAACTTCGCCACGCGCTTCGAAGGCGATATCCCCGCCGTGGTTCGCGGCGATCCGCTGCGCGTCTGCCAAGTGATCCACAACCTGCTCTCGAACGCCGTCAAATTCACTGACAGCGGCGACGTGACCTATGTCGTCCGGGGCGAGCGACTGGGCGACGAGCGGGTCCGCTTCGACTTCGCCGTCACGGATTCCGGCGCCGGCATCTCGCCAGAGGATCTGTCGCGGCTGTTCCAGCCTTTCACCCAGGTCGACGGTTCTTCGACCCGCCGGTTTGGCGGCACCGGCCTTGGTCTGACCATCGCCCGGCGAATGGCCAACATCATGGGCGGGGACATCACGGTCACGTCCAAGGTCGGAACCGGCTCAACCTTCGTCTTCTCGGTCGAGAGCGAGGTCGTCGAATGGTCGCGTCCGGTCGCGGCCGAAGCCATCCACGCCGAAGTGGCCGATGGCCAGTCGCTGAATGTGCTGGTCGTGGAGGACCATCCGGTCAACCGCATGATCCTTGACGCCTGGCTCGGCTCGGCCGGTCACGCCTCGGTCAGCGCCGAGAACGGCCAGGTCGCCGTATCCATGGCGCAGGACCAGCGCTTCGACCTGATCGTGATGGACGTCAACATGCCGGTGATGGACGGTCTTACCGCCACCCGCACCATCCGCGCGGGCATGGGCGCCAACCGTGAGACGCCGATCGTGGTGCTGTCCGCTTCCGCCCGCAGCGAGGACCACGCCGCCGGTCTGGATGCGGGAGCCGACGCCTATCTGAACAAGCCGATCGACTTCGCGGCCCTCGCTGACCTGATGAACCGGGTCCACCTCGGGCGCGCCGGTATACGCAGCGCGGTCGAGCGGCCACAGGCCGCCGCTGCCTGAGCGCTGCAGCAATCAAGTCGGGAACCGGGCTGGCGCGTGAACAGCGGGTGATCCGCATCGTTCAGGCGCGGCTCAAAGGCGATGGACCATGGTGGGGGCAAGTCGAAATCCTTCGGCACACCCGGAGACCTCCCATGAAGAAGTTCCTCACCGCCGCCATCGCCGCGACGCTCGCCACGAGCTCGATAGGCGTCGCCTCCGCGGCCGAAGCGCAATCGCGGGGCGACCGCTACGAACAACGGCAGGACCGCCGCGAAGACCGCGATGACCGCCGGGAACGCCGTCAGGACAACCGCCAGGATCGTCGCGAGTATCGCCAGGACATCCGCGAGGACCGGCGCGAGGCCCGTCAGGACCAACGCGCCTATGCCCGCTGGCAGCGAGCCCAGCGCCAGTACAACGCCGGCCGCTACTACGCGCCGCGCGGATACCAGACCCAGTCCTGGTCCTATGGTCAGCGGATGCCGGCCTACTACCGGACGAATCAGTACGTCGTGAACGACTACGCCCGTTACGGCCTGCGCCAGCCGCCGCACGGATATCACTACGTCCGCAGCGGCAACGACGTGGTGCTGGCCGCCATCGCCGGCGGCCTGATCACCGCAGTGATCGCCAGCCTGTTCAACTAAGGCCGGGCCTCAAGCCAAGCTGGACGCCCCGGAGGGAGACTTCCGGGGCGTTTCGCGTTTGAAGAGCGGATGCGCGCCTTCGCCGAACTCCTTGACCGACTGTCGCTGACGGCTTCGCGCAACGCGAAGCTGGTGCTTCTGCGCGACTACCTGCGGACGGCGCCCGATCCGGACCGGGGCTGGGCGCTGGCCGCCTTGACAGGCGACCTCAGCTTCGACGCCGCCAAGCCCGCCATGATCCGCAAGGCGGTCGAGGCGAGGGTCGATCCGGTCCTGTTCCGCTGGTCGTATGACTACGTCGGGGACATGGCTGAGACGGTGGCGCTGATCTGGCCTCGCGACCGCGAATACCGGCCCAACCGCGAACCGGAGCTGGCCGAGGTGGTCGAGGCGTTGCGCACCGCCAGCCGGGCTGAGGTCAAGGGTCTGCTCGAAGGCTGGCTCGACGCGCTGGAGCCAAAGGGCCGATGGGCCCTGCTGAAACTGATGACGGGCGCGTTGCGCGTCGGCATGTCGGCGCGGCTGGCCAAGACCGCGGCGGCCATGATGCGACCGGCGGCTGTCGCTGAACCGCCCGATCCCGAGGGCGGCGAGACCGAGACGCCCCTCACGCCGGTCGAGGCCTCGGACATCGAGGAAATCTGGCACGCGCTGGAGCCGCCCTACGCCGACCTGTTCGCATGGCTCGAAGGGCGGTCCGAAAAGCCGAGCGGCGACGCGCCGGGCCGCTTCCGGCCCGTCATGCTGGCCGTGGCTATCGACGAGGCCGTGGACTTCGAGCGGCTTTCGCCCGCCGACTATGCCGCCGAATGGAAATGGGACGGCATTCGGGTTCAGGCGGTCCGGGAGCAGGGCGTGCAGAAACTCTACTCCCGCACGGGCGACGAGATCTCCGGCGCCTTTCCCGATGTAATGGCCGGGCTGATGTTTGAGGGGTCGCTCGACGGGGAACTGGTGGTCTGGCGTGACGGCGCGGTCGCTCCGTTCGGAGATTTGCAGCAGCGGCTGAACCGCAAGTCGGTCGACGCGAAGACGATGGCGGCCTATCCGGCCGCCGTGGTCGCCTACGACATCC
>DASRWP010000377.1:0-7114 GCA_035654535.1 Brevundimonas sp. | reverse complement strand
CCGAGGACGAACTTGTCAACGACGTCATGCAGGGCGTGGAAGCCCGGGTCAGCCCGGAGTTCTACAACCGCCTGATCCGTCACCCCTCGGTCACCAAATACTTCGAGGGCACGCCGCTGATGCAGCAACTGCTGAACCAGCAGCGCCAGACCGTCGCGGGCGGCTATCGCCGCACGATCGAGATCGCCGGCATGGTCTTCAAGGAATACCGCGCCAAGGTGGTCCTGTGGGGCGCCGAGGCTCCGAGCCGCCTGATCGGTCCGGACGAAGGCTACGCCAACCCCACGGGCACGCTGGACGCGCACCAGACCTACGTCGCGCCGCCGCTCGACGTGCGCGAACTCGACGGCTCCGCTGCCGGGATCGACGACCTGATCCACTTCTCGGAAGAGGTCATGAAACACGGCGCGGGTCTGGAGTGGAAATACCAGGCCAACCCGCTTCCGCTGTGGAAGAAGCCGCGCCTGCTGACCAAGCTGGTCGCTGGCGCTGACCCGGGCTGATCCGAACCGACTGACTAGGACACCGCCCGCGGCTTCGGTCGCGGGCGGTTGCTCGGAGACGCTCATGTCGCTCTGGACCGAACTGACGGCCGAACTCGACGCCGCCGTCTACGCCTTCCTCGCCGACGACACCGCCGCCACGTGGACTCGAGGGGCCATGGTGATGGCGACACTGGCCGCCATGCTCGATCGCGCCGAGCGCGCCGACACTCGGCATGGTATGGCCTCGATCGAAACCGTGGACGTCGTGCGGCTGTCGGCTGCGCAGGTCGAGGCCGCCGCGCCCGGCCTCGTTCCGGTCGCGGGAGACGCGATCGTCATCAACGGCGCGCCCTACATTCTGCACGGTCAGCCGTGGCGTGATGACGCCATGGACGGCCGCGACTGGCTCTGCCCGGTCAACCTCTGATGGCCCGCTCCGCATGGGGCAGTAGTTATTCCGCGGCCACGGGCCGCGCCGGTGGCGCTGGAATGTCGCTCACCGTGGACGGCAGGGAGGGTGACGTCGCGCTGGCCCTACAGGGCCGGCTGCAAGAGACCATCGACGCGGAGTTGCGCGACCTCTACGGCGCATACTGGCGGGCGATGAACCGCGTAGTCGAGGCCGGCAAGGGCCGCCTGCGGGACGACATCGCCCGCGGCGGCTTCCACAACGCCGCGGCCTTGTCGAAGACCTGGCGCGGCAACGTCTATCCGTCCTCGAAGAACAGCCTCGAAGTGGCCGGCTGGATCTACACCCGCGCGGGCATGATCATCGACGTCTTCGAGACGGCGACCGTGATCAAGGTCCGCGGCAACGCCCAGTTTCTCGCCATCCCGCTGGGCCCCGCGAAGGCCATCGTCCGGCGGCTCCAGCAACAGAAGCGCAAAGGCCTTATTGGTCGGAATGCGTGGGGCAGGTTCGAGAAAGACGACAGCTACGTTGAACAGGTCGCCCGCACGCTGGGCGTCGATCTCCAGCCGGTCATCGCCGCGGACCGTCAGACCGGGGTCCTCATCCCGGCGAGCAAGCTGACCCTGACGCCGACGGGCCGGCAGGCCAAAAATCAGGCTCGCGCCGCCACTCCGCTCTTCGCTCTCGCCAAGGTCGCGACGCTTAACAAGCGCATCCGGGGCCGCGCGCTGCTGGCGGAGATCATGAATAACTTCCCGAGCGATTTCGTCCACGCCCTTACGGGCGAGATGGCGGGCTCGAAACGATCGGACGGCCGATGAGCACCACGCGCGAAGATATCCTTCATGCCTTGGCGGCGTTGCTGGCTACGCGCCCCGACTTTTTTCCCCCCGCGGCCGTCGATGAGCCGGAGCCGACGTCGTGGACGCCGGCGGATGATCCGGCCCCGAACGGTCGCCAGTTGATGCACGCCGCCGCAGTTCAGGATGGACCGCCACCGGACCACCTCGGCTTCGTCCGCGGCGCGGAAGGTGAAGCGCTGGACGAACTCGAACTCGAGGCTGCCATCTCCTACGGCGTGAACGTAAAACCGGGGCATCAAGATGGGATTGCAGAGTGTCGCGTGGCCCGCCGCATTCGCCGTGACGCCGCTGTGGACCTGATCGCGGAACTCATCGCCGCAGATCGAACCCTTGGCCTCGGGCCGGAGGTCTACGCCGACGTTCGCCCGGCCGATCGTCAGGACGACGTCGCCTTCCCGAACGCCCTTCCATCGGCGACCGCCGTGGTCCCCATCCGTGTCCTCTATCCCGCCGCCCACGCTGCGGCCTGACGTCAGGAGCCCATCATGCGCACTCGCCTTTCCGACCGCGAACCCGGTTCGCCTGCCGACGCCGACCTCTCGCAAGCCGATCCGGCCGGCGAAGCTGTTTCTATCAAGCCGCAGCTCGACCATGACGCTGACGGCGAGCCCGGCGGCTCCGCGCCCGCCCCGCGGCATCAGCATCTCGTGGTGATCAAGGACAGCAAGTCTCGCGCCCTGACGCATGGCGAGGTTATCGCCGTGACCCCGGACGACGCCAAGGACCTGCTTGCGAAGAACGTCGCCCGCACCGCCACCGACCAAGACGTCGAACTCGCCCAGCCGCGCATCCGTGTCTGGACCGCCGACTAAACGCCAACCCCTCCGGAGGCCTAAGCTATGTCCACCTCGAACGACCCTCGCGGTCGGCTGAGCGAGCTCTACTCGGGCCGCCAGACCAACCTCATGACCTCGGCGGCCTCGCCGGGTCAAACCTTCACGCGACGCCACTTCTACGACTGGTCGCCGTCGCCGGCCTCCGAGCCGCAGGACGACGACGTCATGGGCGGCGGCTTCGCCAACTCCATCGACGCGCGCCCAGCCGCGCCGGATCTGGAGCGTGCCGCGCTCCGCGTGGTTTGGCCGCTTGACCTTGTCCAGATCGGACACACGCTGGCGGAGTTCTTCGGCGCGGAGGTTGCTGACGGGGCTGGGCCCTACACCCACACGTTCAACTCGGGCGTCGCAGTCGTTCCGACCACCACCTTCGAGCGGAAGCTGACGAGCACCCAGTTCGACGGCGCTGTTGGCGCAGTCTGCCGGTCGCTCCAGTTCCCGATCGGAGCCGACCGCGGCTACACCCGGATCAACGCCGACTACTTCGCCCGCGAGGCGCTGGAGCAATATGGCGCTTCCATCGCCGGCGTCCCTGACATGCCGACCTTGGCGTCCCGCGTGCCCCGCGCGGTCGGCGGGATCAAGCGAGATGGGGTGAGCCTCGGCTCAATCATCTCGGGTGACGTGACGCTGACGAACATCCTCGGCGAGGACAACTACGCCGGCAGCAAGTTCGTTGACGACGTGCAGCTGGAAGGCCGCACGGTGGCCCTGAACCTGACGGGCCGCTTCAAGGGGGCCGCTCTTCGCGACCTGGGCAAGATCGGCGTCGGCCAGTATCTGCCGGGGACTCAGGACATCGAGCTGTCGTGGGAGCTGAGCGCCAACCTCAAGCTGGTCATGACGATCCGCAACGTCCGCTTCGCCAAGGTCGGCGTCGGCACGGGCGGCCCCGGCCGCCTCGACGTGCCGCTTCGCGGTCGCGCCGAGATCGGCGCTGCCGACCCGATGGTGACCGTAGTGCTGACGAACGGCGTGGCGACCTACCAGTGACCCATCCGGCTTGGGCTCCTTCCGAGCCGGCGTGGGTCCAGCTGGCCCCGGGCGTCCGGTGGCTATTGCAGCGCCCCGACGGCGTCACGCAGCGCGTGGTCGCCGCCGAGGTCGCTTCCGTCATGTCGCGCGTCTTCCACGGCCGGGCGGCTCTTGAGGAGCTCGGCTTCGATCTGGACGCCGACCACCCCGACACTATCCGCGGCTTGGACCTCGACCGCCTGCAGGGCTACTCGTCCGTCCTCGCCGCGGTCTACACCGCCCAGCGCTGTCTGAAGGGCTGGGAGGGCATCTGCGACCCCGGCACCGGAGAGCTGCTCGACCACACCGACGTCGAGGCAATCCGCGCTGCTCTGATCCACGGCGCTCCGCCGGAGGGCCAGAGCCTGCTCGCGCCGTTCATGTCGTGGGTCGAGCAGCCGAAGGTGCCTATGGCCGCCGAGGTCATCCGCTTGCGCAAGCGGGCGAAGGACTGGTGGGGCGGCGGCCGCGAACGCTGCCTCGCCTGTCAGGATGACGCGGAACCCTGCTCGAAAGGGGCGAGCGCGCCGAAACCGGATGATCCGGCCAAGCGCGAGATTTGCCCGCAAATCGACACAGCGCCGCAGACGGCGGCGGGCCGGCTCGCGTGGGCCTTGGCGTCGTCAACGCCGGGTCTCTGGGAGCGGGCTGGCATGGCCGGGGCGATCACCGGCCTGAAGCACGGCGACGCTCTGCTGGCCTATGAGGCGCAGACTGCGAAGGGCTCAGACAACCTCGACCACGGCTCCGCCTTTGAGGCTTTCCGGGCCATCGAAACCGGAGCTCTAGAGGCCTTCGCGGAAAAGGCGGCGGCCGAACAGGCTTGACCCTCTTCGGCTGGTGACTAGCTTCCGGCGTGGAGAACGTCATGAAGCTTTTCGCCGGCATCACCATTGCGGCGGCCCTCGCCGCCAATCCCGCCTTCGCACAAGACCTCTGGCGCGGTGCGCTGGCAGGCATGACACCGGCCGAAGTGGTCGGGGCGTTCCCGGAAGCCCGCGCCACCGACCCGGCCAGGCCCGCCATCCGCTTCGAACTTCCGGGTCTGAACCTGATCGGACTGCCGTGGAAAGCGGCCTTTCACTTCACGCAGGATGATCGCTTGCGGGCGGTCATCCTGTCGCCTGCCGATGAGGCCAGTGTCGGCTCGGGGCAGACGGCCTTCGCACAGCTCCGCCGCGACCTGATCGTCAAATATGGCGACCCGCTGGTTTGCGACGAGAGCGGCGTGCGAGGCGTCGTGGCGACCTCGACGTGCGACTGGCTGGCGGGTCCCGTGGCCATCAAGCTCAAGCGGGATGACTTCGGGGACAAGGCCTATCTGAGCGTGGCCTATACCGCCGAGGAAGCGGGAGGATCGATCCTCTAGCGCCTCCCAAAACTGACGGAACAATCGCACGGGGCGGCTCTGACGGGCCGCCCCGTTTTCGATGGGAGACGCATATGGCGGGTGGCGGCTCCATCAATCTGCGCATGTCCCTGCAGGGCGCCGAACAGGTGAAGGCGGAACTCGCCTCCATTGGACCGGCCGGCTCCAAGATGGCGCGGGATCTGGACCGCGCAATGCGGCAGCCCGCCCCCGGCATGAAGGCTCTCGACGCAGCCACGGGCCAAGTTCGGCAGGGCGTCGAAGGCTTGGCCGGGCGCACGGGGCCCCTTGGGGCCGGACTCTCATCCCTCGGCGGGATCGGTATCGCCGCCGCCGCGGGTCTCGGCGTTTTGGCAATCGGCCTGACCAAGGCGCGCGAGGCCATGCAATGGGCCGACGATCTGAGCGGCACGGCGGACCGGATCGGCACCTCGACCGAGGCCCTTCAGGGCCTGCGGTTCGCGGCCGAAGAGGTGGACGTTTCGGCGCAAAGCCTCGACGCCAACCTTGAGAAGCTGAACGGCACGCTGGGCGCCTTCAAAAGCGGTGTCGGTGACACGAAGCTCAAGCCGGTGTTCGAGGCGCTCGGCATCACGCAGGACCAACTGGCGACCGTCGAGACCGCAGATGAGATGCTGCTGATCCTCGCGGACACGCTGGGGCAGGTTCAAGACCGCGCCGTGCAGGTCAAGTTCGCGAAGTCGCTGGGCGTTGAGGAAAGCCTGCCGCTCCTCCGGCTGGGCGCTGACGGCATTAGGGAGCTGACCGCCGAAGCCGAGCGCCTTGGTCTGGTCGCGGGCAAGGACGTGGTCGAAGCGCTGGCCGAGGCGGATCGGCAGATGGAGATCGCCCAGCAGCGCATCGACTCCTCGATGCGGCTCGCCGTCGTGGGCCTGGCTGATGACTTCGCCGACGTCGTGTCCGCCATCGCGTCGATCATCGCGTGGCTCGCGAAGCTGGATAACGCGCTCGAAAAGTTCGGCGGCGGCGGCGGCGACCGGCCTAACGCTCGCGGCCTGCCGGGTGTGATCAGCGACACCGTTCGCCGCCGGACTGGCGAGGAAGGGGACGAGGCCCGAGACGCAGCGATCCGCCGACAGCCGGGCTGGATGACTTGGCTGGGCGTGAACCAGCAACGCAGAGAGTTTCTGGACCGTCGGGACCGCGAGCGCGCCGAACTGGCGGGCGGCCTCCGCGATATCGCTGACGGAACGGGCGAGTTCGCGCCGAAAGCTCCGGGCTGGGAGCGCCCGACGCGCGCCGCCCGCGGTGGCGGCGGGGGCCGGTCCTCGGCTGATCGGGATGCGGCTCGTCAGCGCCGCGAGGCGGAGCGGGAGGCGGAGCGCCTTCGCACCGACGAACTACGCGAGGCCGACGACTTCCTTCGCCGCGACGTCCGGGGCGGCGCCACCGCCGCTATCCGTGCAAACGCTGCCCGCCTGCT
Organism: Brevundimonas sp.; assembly: GCA_035654535.1. Taxonomy (GTDB): domain Bacteria; phylum Pseudomonadota; class Alphaproteobacteria; order Caulobacterales; family Caulobacteraceae; genus Brevundimonas. Next base: position 691 of record DASRWP010000377.1, on the reverse strand, counting down.
GGCGGAGTCCGAAGCCGCTCAGGAAGCGTGGAACGACCACCTCCGGCAGAAGACCCTGCAAGACGGCGGAATGTGGGATGAGGAGACCGCCCTGCGGTTCGAGAACTTGCAGGGGCTCCGCCAAGCCGCCCGAGACGCCGAAGAGCGCGAGCGGGTCAAGGAAGAGCAGGAACGGCAGGCGAAGGCCGCGGCGGACGCCGAGCAAGCCTACATCGATATCACGACCGATATTCTGGCCCTCGCTTCCGCTGGCGCGAGGACGGCGGAAGAGCGCCAGAAGATCGAGCTGCAGCTCCTGTCCATCGCCCAGGCGCGACAGCGCGCCGATCTGGAGGCGCAGATCGCGGCGAGCGAAGAGGGACCGGCGCGAGAGCGGCTTGTCGCTGCGCTGAACCAAATGGCCGAGCTGCATGGGAAGCAGCGGGACGCGGTGAAGGAAGCCAACGCCGGGCCGCTAGGCCAATGGCGCCGGGCCCAATTCCAGACCTTCGGCGAGGTCAGCGAACACATTCAGGGGGTCGCGCTCGATGCGCTTGACGGCCTGAACCAAGGCCTCCGTGATGCTTGGAAGAACGCCGAGAACGCTGGCGACGCTTTCGCCGCTATGGGCGACGTGGCGGTCGATGTGCTCGGCCGCGTGGTTGATGCGCTCTTGGACGTCGCCCTTCAGAAGATGCTCATCGATCCGCTG
>DASRWP010000376.1:0-4153 GCA_035654535.1 Brevundimonas sp. | reverse complement strand
GGCGCCCGGACCTGCCAGAGGACTTCTCCGGGACCGGAAGCCGGGTCCGCCAGCGCGCGGGCCCACTGCCCGGAGGTGAGAACGGTCTCGCCCAGCAGGACGCCCGCCACGGTCGCCAGGAGGAGAGCGGCGGCGAGGGCCAGCGTCAGTCCCGACGGCCGGCGCGTCATGCGCCGGCCTTCAGCAGCGCCGCAGCGTCGGCGGCGAACCAGCCGGGACAGGTCAGGGCGGCCGCCGGCAAGCGCGCCGCCACCCGCCCTTGTGAGGCCCGACGCAGGGCGGGATGCCGGCCGGGCCCGCGCCAGTCGCTGCGGATCTGGTCGAAGAAGCCGAGCACAAATCGCGCGGGTGGCCGGAGCACCGTCCGCTCGACGCTGACGGGCGCGAAGGATGGGCCGCGAACAGAGTTGACGAAGCCGGCTGCGTTCAGGATGGCGTCGATCAGGGTGTCCCGCCCGGCGGTAAATCCCCCGGCGGTCAAGTAGAGAGCGGACGGGCGGCTTGTCCGCTCGATTTCAGGCCCGGCCCTGACCAGCGTCCGGTCCATCCGATCAATCAGCCGCTCGCCGCGACCCTGCGCGCCCAGGCCTGCGGAGATTGACCGGATATTGGTTCTCACACCCTCGAAGTCCCGGGCGTCCTCAATCGTCAGAACGCGCACTCCGTCGGCCTCGAGCCGCCGGAGCATGCGAGGGTCGCCGCCCCAGTACCGGATGACCGCGTCGGGTCTGAAGGCTATGGCGGCCTCCAGGGAGGGTCGCACGCGCCGGCGGTCGGACGCGGCGGCCCGGAGCCAGGCGTCGGGATCGTCGGCTCGCGGAGACAGCGCCAGCTCGGCCGCGGGAGCGAGCGCCAGCGCATACTGGTCCGCGCATTGATCCAGCGACATGACGCGCAAGGGTCGCGCCTCCGCGGCGCTGGACGCCGCCAGAAAGAAAGCGGCCAGAGCGGCCGCGCGCCCTGTCATGGGTTCAGCAGCCCGCCCAGAAGACCCTCGATCATGCTGGCCGCCAGCACCTCCCGGGGCGCCCAGTCGAAATAGGGCTTGGTGATGATCAATGACACCACGCCGTGGACCCCGGCCCAAAGCGTCTGGGCGGTGGTTTTCGCGTCGCCACGCAGGCGTCCGGCGGCCTCGAGTTCCTCCACCACTCTCTCGAACGATCGGTAGAGTTCGTAACCGAGCTCGCGCGCCGCCGACTGGGCTCCCTCGCGTAGTTCGACGGGGCGGGTCATGTAGGCGAGGCGGTAGGCGTTGGGGTTGTTGAAACCGAAATCGACGTAGGCTCGAAGCATCAACTTCAGGCGTGCCTGAGGGCCTCCCGGCTCACACGCGACCGCCTCATTCGCTTGGAGCAGCGACGCGAAGGCCCGGCTGCAGATTTCGTGGAGTATCTCGCTCTTCTCGGCGAAATGCATGTAGAGCGCGGTCGAGGAGAGCCCGACTTCGTCCGCGATCTTTCGGATCGTAGCTCCTTCGTAGCCATGCTCGACGAAGATGCGCTCGGCGGCCGCGAGGATCTCGGCCCGCCGGGCGTGCCCCTCGCCCTTTGGCTTTCTGCGGGAACGCGGCTGGAGTGTTTCGGCAGTCAAAGCGGCGCTCCCATCCTGCGTTCTGCATAGCGGCTAAGCGTAGCGTCCGCCAACGGCTTGCCTCGCGCGAATCGTTAATATAACCTTAAGTAGTGGGGCGGATGGACGTCAGAGCTGCAGGCTGCGAACGGCGCGGTTTCACCCGGGCCGGGCTGGCTCGTGCTCGAAGCGCGGCCATGAGATCGATGGCTCCGTTTCAGATCGTCACGGTGACAGCAGCAGCCCTCGCCGCCGTCGTCGTCGCATCTTTGGACATCAACCTGCTGGGCCGCGTGTTGATCATCGTCGGGGGGGTGGGGTTCCTGACCGTCGCGGCGTGGCGGACCCTCTTGATCCTCGCAAGCGCCGCGCCTCTGTCAGATCCCGCGCCTCCGCCGGCTTGGCCGCGCTATACGCTGATGGCGGCCCTCCACGATGAGGCGGAAGTGGTCGGCCAGCTCATCGAGCGGCTGGCGCGGATCGACTATCCGTCGGACCGGCTGCAAGGCCTGCTGCTGCTTGAGGCCCATGACCATGCAACCATGGCGGCGGCCTTGAAGGCGGATCGCCCCGCCTGGCTCGACATCATCGTCATCCCGCCCGGAGCGCCGCAGACCAAGCCCCGCGCCCTGAACTTCGGCCTTGAGCATGCGACCGGAGACTTGCTCGCGGTCTACGACGCCGAGGATGAGCCAGACCGGCTTCAGTTGCGCGAGGCCGCGGCGCGGTTCGCCGGTGACGCGACTGGCCGACTGGCCTGCCTTCAGGCTCCGCTGCGGATCCGACAGGGCCGGTCTCCATTTCTCGACCGCCAGTTCGCGGCGGAATACGCCAGCCTTTTCGAGACCGCCCTGCCCGGCATGGCGCGCCTCGGGCTTCCGTTTCCGTTAGGCGGCACCAGCAATCACTTCCGTACCGACGCGCTTCGGGCGGTCGGCGGTTGGGACGCCTGGAACGTCACCGAGGATGCGGACCTCGGCTTTCGGCTGTGGGAGGACGGTTGGCGCGCCGGCGTGATGCGTCGACCGACGTTCGAGAGTCCTCCGGGGGATCTGGAGAATTGGCTGCCGCAACGGACCCGCTGGCTGAAGGGCTATATGCAGACGTGGGGCGTCCATACCCGCAGGCCGTGGCGGCTAGGCCTCCGGGGCCTGACTGCCCTGGTCCTGACCATCGGAGCGGGACTGGCCTCCGCGGCCCTGCACGGTGTGTCGTTGGCATGGATCGCCGCGACGGTTCTGGTTGCGGCGGCCGCAGGACTGCCGCCGGAAGTATCCGTCCTCGCGCTCATAGTTCTTGTCCTTGGCGTGGCATCGGCATGGCTGTCCTGCTTCATCGGCGCCCGGCGGGCCGGCGTCGCCTATGGTGCGCGGGACATGGCCGCCGCGCCGTTCTACTGGGCCTTGCTCAGCCTCGCGTTCGGGCATGCGGTGTGGCGGCTGCTGCGAAGCCCGTTCCTGTGGGACAAGACCCCGCATCGGCTTGACCCGTCCGACCTCTCGCAGACCGTCCGACTTGCGCCCGCGCAGGAGAGGCTGGACGCGGCGGGGCGTGTCCGCTTATCAGCCCTCCATGTCGCCGCGCCTGAACCCGTCGCCTGAAACCCTGATCACCCGCGCCTGGGCCGACTACGCCCTGCTCGACAGCGGCGACGGGCGCAAGCTGGAACGCTACGGCCCCTTCACCGTCGTGCGGCCGGAGCCCCAGTGTTTCTGGTCGCCGGGTGATCCTGCCGCCTTCGACGCCGCCGACGCCGTGTTTGATCCGAGCGATGAGGAAGAGAGCGGCCGTTGGCGCTTCGCCGGCAATCCGGTCGAAGCATTCCCGCTGGCGTGGCGAGACGTGCGTTTCACCAGCCGCTTCACCCCCTTTCGGCATCTCGCCTTTTTCCCGGAGCAGGCGGCGAACTGGGACTGGCTTGACGGTCGCATCCGCAGGCTGAGGCAGCCCAGGATCCTGAATCTGTTCGGCTATACCGGGGTCGCCAGTCTTGCCTGCGCCGCCGCCGGGGCCGAGGTCACCCACGTCGATGCCTCAAAGAAGTCGGTGGCCTGGGCGCGCGAGAACGCCGAGCTGTCCGGGATGGCGGACAGGCCTGTGCGATGGATCGTCGAAGACGCCCGGAAGTATGTGGCGCGCGAGGTCCGGCGCGGCTCGAAATACGACGGGATCATCCTCGATCCGCCCAAATACGGACGCGGGCCGACGGGCGAGGTCTGGCGGCTGTTCGAGGACCTGCCCCGCCTGTTGAAGGACTGCGCCGCCCTCCTGTCCGACGACGCCTCGTTCCTGCTGCTGAATGCCTATGCCGCGCGGATATCAGGGCTGTCGCTGGCGCACCTGATGGCTGAGGCGACGCGGGATCGCGGCGGCGTCATCGACTGGGGTGAACTGGCGCTGGCCGAGGACGGCCCCGATGGTCGGGCGATCGGCCTAAGCTTCTTCGCGCGATGGTCGGCGTGAGCGCCCCCTCCTCCCAAACCCGCCTGATCACTTCCCTGACCAACGACACGGTCAAGGCCGTGCGCGCCCTGCACATGCGCAAGGAGCGCGAAGCGACGGGGCGGTTTCTCGCCGAGGG
>DASRWP010000375.1:0-7452 GCA_035654535.1 Brevundimonas sp. | reverse complement strand
CATTCCCATGGGCGGGCACTACCGTTTCCGCATAAGCGCCGACGGTTCGACCGTGGTTCAACGCGACATGCTCAGCAACAGCTGTATGAACATGCCGCGCGCGCAGGCCGGACCGGAAGGGACGCCTGTCGGCATGGTCGTCAGCCAGATCGTGTCCAGCGGTCCCGTGGAAACCCACGTCTTCCTGTCGCTGCAGAACCGTACGCCGATCTATGTCTCGGCGGGCGACAACCTGTTCGAGGTCAACGGAAGCCGTATTCGGAAGGTCGACCGCTAGGCGTCAGGCCGCAGGGCAGGTCGCCGGCTCACCGTAGCGGCTGACCATCCCATGGGCGGCGTCGCCCATCAGATGCAGCGTCGTCACCCGGTCGTATTCACAGTCAGGCATGTCGGCGGCGTCGGCATAACCGAGGGCGCGGGCGATGGCCGGAACGGTGTTGCTGTGCCCGACGATCAGGACAGTCGCATCCTCCGGCGCGGACCGGACCTTGGCGACGATGGCCGCGACGTGGGCGCCGGCGCCGCCGTCAAGAGGGACGGCTTCAGCCGCGACCGAATGATATTCCGCGGTCGGCGCGGCCGTCAGCCGGGTCCGCTGCAGGGGGCTGGTCAGGATCATGGATGGATGGGCGTCGTTCAGGTGTTCGGCAAGCGCCCTCGCCCTCGCCTGCCCTGCTTCGGACAGGACCGGATCGGCGCTCGCGTCGGCTTTCTCGGCATGACGGACGATGACGACCGTCTGAGCCACCGCGGAGGTGGCGGTCAGGCTGGCAAGGACCGCGGCGAGCAGAAGGCGTTTCATGGCAGGTTCCCGTTTCGGCCCAGATTGACGGCATGGATCGCCTCTGTCGAGATCATCGCTGTTCGGCCGCGGGCCCGGCGAAGGCCCGTTCTCCGCTGACCTCGGCATAGACGTCTGCGAGATCCTCGAATACCCGGTCCCAGGCGAAGCGCTCAACCGTCCGGGCTCGCGCCGCGGCTCCCAGCGCTTCGATATCGCGCTCGAACAGGGCTTCGATCGCGGCGGCGTAGCGCACCGGATCGGCGCTCTGGGAAAGCTGGCCCACCGTGTGATCGACCGTTTCCTTGACCCCCCCGGCGTTCACGCCCACCACCGGGCGGCCGCAGGCCATGGCTTCCAGCACGATGAGGCCGAACGGCTCCTTGTCGTTGGCGTGAACGAAGGCGTCGCAGCTGGCGATGATCTTCGCCACCGCCTTGGGGTTGGCTTCGTAGGGAAGCGAGACAACCCGGTCTTCCGGCGGCATGCCCGCTCCCGCGCCGACCAGCACAAGATAGTAGGGCTCGCCGAGCTTCTGGACCGCCTCGATCAGGACATCGATGTTCTTTTCGCGCGCCGGCCGCCCCGCGAAGCACAGCAGCCGCGCCGACGCCGGCAGTCCCAGCGTCCGCAGCAGCCAGTCGCGGTCGCGACGATCGGGGCGGAATGTGTCGATCTCGACGCCCAGCGGCCGTATCACGATGTTGCCGACCCCGGCCTCCTCCAGTCGCCGCGCGATGAAGCGGCTGGGCGAGACGACCTTGTCGAACTGGCCGAACAGCTGGGCCCAGCGCTTCTCCACCGGCTTCTTCGCCCATTCGCCAAAATGCAGGGCGGCAAGCCCCGCCGGATCAGAGTGGCAGAAGCCCACAACGGGGCACCCGGCACGCTGCCCCGCCTCAAGCGCCCCCTGCCCCGGCGTATAGGGATCGCCCGCTTCGATGATCGACGGGTTCAGCGAGGCCACCCAGGCCCCCCAGCGCCGAACCGACGTGGGCCAGCGATAGCCGTCGCCGAATGGCAGCTTCGTCGCGTGGAGCTGCACGACGCCGTCGTCGCCCGCCCGATGGTGGGCGCCCGGCACCACCAGCGAATGGGCGACGTCCGGCCGATTCTTCTCGAGCCAAGCCTTCTTGGACGACAAATAGCGCTTCACGCCGCCCGAGCGCGGCGCGTAAAGCATGGTCGTATCGACCAGACGCGGCCGCCCGTCCTCGCCCGCCGCCTTGGTGGCCTTGAGCGTCTCGGACACTTCTTCGTCCCAGCCCGGTATAAGGCGTAGTTCGCCCTCCTGAACCTCGACACCGGCGAGGTTCATCAACTCCCGCTCGGCCGCACTGATGCCCAGGGCGCCGCGCTTGACCCGCTTCTGAATGCGCCGGGCCTTGCGGACCTTGGACATGTGAGACTTCACCATCCGCGGGCCGTAGCGCCGTCGCTGAGGAACCTCAAGCTTCGTCCGTTAGCGGCGGATCCTGCGCCGGAGTCACACCGCGCCGGTGAAGGGCTTCACGCAGCAGAATCTCCACCTGTGCATTGACCGAACGCAACTCGGCGGCGGCCAATCGTTCGACCGCCGCCATCACACCCGGAGAGGCGCGCATCAGGAACGGTTTCCTGAGGCGCCCCATCAGCCGTAGAGCGTGCCGGTGTTGACGACCGGCTGGGCCTCCCGGTCGGCGCAGAGCACGACCAGCAGGTTGGACACCATCGCGGCCTTACGATCCTCGTCGAGCGTCACAACCCCTCGCTCCCCGAGATCGGTTAGGGCGTTCTCGACCATCCCTACGGCGCCCTTGACGATCAGCCGTCGCGCCGACAGCACCGCCTCGGCCTGCTGGCGCTTCAGCATCGCTCCGGCGATCTCGGGCGCGTAGGCCAGATGCGCCAGCCGCGCCTCGTCCACGGCGACCCCGGCGACGCTCACACGACCGACCAGTTCCTCCCGGAGCCGCGCTGCAACATCCTCCGCGTCGGCGCGCAAGGTCATTTCGGGAGCGTCGGTCTCGTCACCGTGATCGTAGGCGTAGTGGGAGGCGATATCGCGCAGGGCGGTATCGACCTGGATGTTCACGAAAGCCTGATAGTCATCGACATCAAACAGCGCCTGCGCTGAGTCCTGCACCCGCCAGACGACATTGGCGGCGATCTCGATCGGGCTGCCGCGGCGATCGTTCACCTTCAGCTTGTCGCTGGTCAGGTTGCGGACGCGCAGGCTGATCTTCTTGCGGCTGTACCAAGGCACGACCCAGCGCAGGCCGGTCTTCCGATCGGTGCCGCGATAATCGCCGAACAGCAGGATGGCCATGCCTTCGTTCGGTTGAAGCGAATACAGGCCGCAAATGAGCAGCAGGCCAAGGACCGCAGCCACGATGCCGCCGGCCACCTGCACGCCGTTGTCGGGATTGAAGCCTGCTGTGACCGGCCCGGCGATCAGAAGCGCCAGGCCGATGAGAAGCATCAGAACGCCGTTCGCGGTCGAAGCGGGCCGCTCGCTGGATCTTGAGTGTGTGGTGACAGTCATTGAACCCCTCCCTGATCTGTGTGGCAAAGTGATATCACTTCAATATCTAATTATGCAATAGCGACGCTTGTCGACCGAGGCTGGGAAGCCGCTTCGGCCTTGCATTCGCCTCAAATTCGCGAAACTTGAGGCAGGCTGGCATGGTCCCTGATAGAGGATCGGTCGCGTCTCTGGCGTCTCGTCCAACGGGGTTTCTACCGAATGCGTATTCTACTCGCGACCGCGGTTGCGATCGCTCCCCTGATGGCGGCTTCGGGTGTATCCGCGGAGGTCGTGATCTCGACCGCGCGCACGACCCCGATCGCCACGTCCAACGCAACCGGATCGGGCCCGGATGTCATCCGCATCGCGAGTGGCGGAGCCGTCAATGTGGCCTCCGGATCGGCTGTTACGGTGGATAGCAGCAACAACCTGACCATCGACTCCGGCGGCTCCGTAAACATGGCGGCTGCGGCCGACGGCGCGACGGGCGTGCTGGTGAACCCGGGCCTGACCTCGAACGTGACGATCAACGGCTCGATCACCGTCAGCGATACGATCGAGGCCTATCCCGACACGGACAATGACGGCGATTTCGACGGCCCTTGGGCCACAGGTTCCGGGCGGTACGGGGTTCGCTACGCGCCCGGCGCCGCCGTCACCGGCAACCTCACGATTGGATCGACGGCCGTTATCAGCGTCGACGGCGCCAATTCCTATGGAGTCTCGCTGGAGTCGGGTCTCAACGGACGCGTCCTGAGCCAGGGTTCGATACGCGTCTTCGGGGACGACTCGGTGGGCTTGCGGACGACCGGCGCCGTCTCGGGCGCGGTTGATCTTCTCGGAGCAATCGCAGCCCGGGGCGCCAACGCCACGGCGGCCTCCATCGGTGGAGATGTCGGCGGACGGTTGACGATTCAGGGGGAGCTTAGCGCGACCGGGTATCGCTACACCGCGCTTGGGCCCGACGCCTTCGAAGCGAAACTTGACGCCGAAGACAAGCTTCAGAGCGGCCCTACAGTCGTGATCGCGGGCAATGTGGCCGGCGGCGTCGTCATCGACCGTCCGCCTACGGAAGCTGACGCAACGAACTCCGACGAGGACGCCGACGGCATCCCCGATGCTTCGGAGGGAACGGCGGCGATCACCGTCTTCGGCGCCGCGCCGGCCGTGGCGGTCGGATCGGCAAGCCGCTCTATCACGCTGGGGGTTGCCGGGACCGGCGACAATGCGTTCGGCTTCATCAACCGCGGAACCATCACTGCGCAGGGCGTCTATGACGGCGTCGCCGCCAACAGCATCGTCTTCGGTGGCAACGCCGGCCAGACCGTAACCGTCGCTGGAGGCGTGCGTAACGAGGGGACGATTGTGGCGCTCGCCACGGGAGCCAATGCGACCGCCGTCCGGTTTGGCGCCGGAGCCAGCGCTGCGCAGTTCTACAACGGCGCGGCCATCACGGCGGGTGTTTCTAGCACCGGCGCGGCCACCGCCAACGCCATCCAGATCGACGCCGGAGCGTCTGTGCCCTCGTTCACCAACAACGGATCGATCCTCGCGTCGGCCGGGGGAGGCACGGCCAATGTCACCGCCCTGCTCGACCGGAGCGGCACCCTCACAAGCATTACCAACACCCGATCCCTGCAGGGCACGATCAATCCCGCCGAGGACGGAACGCTGACCGGAACCAGCACCGCGATCGACGTAAGCGCCAATACGACGGGCGTCACGATCATTCAGTCCGGCATCGCCTCGGCTGCGACCGCGGGCAATCCCGACACCGACGGCGACGGCGTGCCGGACGCTTCCGAACCGATCATCGCCGGAGCCATCAAACTGGGGGCCGGCGCAGACACTGTCGACATCCGCAATGGGTTGGTGCTGGGCGACATCTCGTTTGGCGGTGGGGCGGACGCCCTGTCGGTCTCTGGCGGCGCCGTCATTCGCGGCGCCCTTTCAGACAGCGGCGGCGGGCTCGCGATCAATGTGGCCAACGGCACGCTGGACGCGCGGCAGACGACGCCGGTGAACCTGACCAGCCTCAACGTGGGTTCCGAGGGCAACCTGATCGTGTCGCTCGATCCCGCAAATGGCACATCGGGCGGGTTCAACGTGGCCGGCGCCGCGACGCTGGCGAACGGGGCGGGGTTGGGCGTCCGCTTCACCTCGCTGTTGACGGGGCCTGACCGCTTTACCCTGATCAATGCCACAACGCTGAACTTCGGCGCCATCGATCTCGACTCGATCGAGGCGAACTCGCCGTACCTCTATGTCGTCGAGGCCGGCGCGGACGTCCCCGCGGGGGACGTGTTCGTCGACGTTCGGCGACGCACCGCGGCCGAGGCCGAGTTCATCCCGGTCGAGGCGTCGCTCTACGACGCCTTCTACGCGGCGATCAGCGCCCCGAACGCGGTGACTGTGCGAAACGCCTTCCTCGCCCAGAGCGGCCGCGACGACTTCATCAATCTGTACGAACAGCTGCTGCCGGAGCACTCGGGCGGGCCGCTGCTCTCGTTGGCCTCCGGCGTCGATGCCGTGACCCGCGCCCTTACCGGCCGCAACGCCTCCGCGGCCCCGGGCGAGACCAGCGCATGGGTGCAGGAGATCAACTTCTACGCCGACAAGGACAAGACCGAAACCTATGGCTTCCGCTCGGAGGGCTTCGGTATTGCCGGGGGCGTCGAACGGGGCAGCGGTCTGGGAGCGATTGGCATCACCGCCGCCTTCACCTCCTCGGATCTTGAGGATCCGGAGGCTGAAGCCGAAGAAGTCCTGTCGGCCAACCTGCTGGAGCTGGGTCTTTACTGGCGCGCGCAGGGCCAGCACTGGACGACCTGGGCCCGCGCGGCGGGCGGATACGCCACCTTCAACTCCGAGCGCCGCTTCGTCGGCGCGGACCTGAACCTGTCCAATGAATCGGACTGGAGCGGTTTCACCCTCGCCGTCGCCGGCGGGGCCTCGTACGAACGCAACTTCGGCCGCTTCAGCATCCGTCCTGAAATCTACGCCGAGTACTTCTCCCTGAGCGAAGACGGTCACGTCGAGGAAGGCGGGGGCGACGGTTTCGACCTCGAGATCGACGACCGCGAAGGGCACCTGTTCTCGGCTACGGCCGCTGTCAACCTCGGCATGGCCATGGGCGACAACAGCTGGCTCCGGCCTGAACTGCGCGTCGGCTGGCGTCAGAACATCTCGGTCGATCCGGGCGAGACGATCGCCCGCTTCCGCTCGGGAGGGCCGGACTTCACTCTGGACGGCGGCTCGATCAAGGGCGGCGGTCCGATCGTTGGGCTACGCGTCAACATCGGCAACGACCTCGGGATGCTGTCGATCAACGCGGATGCGGAGATGATCGAGGACTATGTCCGGTTCATGCTCTTCCTGCGCGCGAGCTTCCGCTTCTAGAACACGAACAGCCAACGGAAACGGGCGGCTAGCTCAGCTGGTCAGAGCACCTCGTTTACACCGAGGGGGTCGGGGGTTCGAACCCCTCGCCGCCCACCATTTCCGGGCTACAGGAGACGCTTCCATGGCAAATCAAGTGAAGCACCTCGCGACTGTGACCATCGTGGTGGGAACGGCGCTGATGCTGCAGGGCTGCCTTGTGGGAGCCGTCGTCGGCACCGCCGGCGCGGTTGTCGGAGGGGCAGCGCAGGTGACGGGCGCGGTGGTCGGGGCCGGCGTCGACGCCGTCACCACCTCTGACGAGGAGACCAAGGCCCGGCGCGAGCGCGAGCAGCGGGAATACGAGCGCGAGCAGCGGCGCTGCGAACAGCGACAGCGTCAGGGCCGCGACTGCTGACCTAGAGGGTCAGCACGCACCGCTCGTGGATCGTGGGCCGCGAGACGGCGATCCGGCTCAGGCCCGGCCATTCCGGCCTCAGCCGCTCTGCAAACCACAGGCACAGGTGTTCCAGCGTCGGCAGTTCGAGACCGGGCTTGTCGTTGAGCAGGCCATGATCCAGCTCTTCAGCCGCCGCCTTCAGCGCCCGGTCGAGCGCGCCGAGGTCGGCCACCCAGCCATGAGCGTCCAGCGCCTCGCCCCGCACCGTGGCTTCGACCGAAAACGAATGGCCGTGCATGCGCCGATAGGGACTGCCGTCCGGTTCGTTCGGAAAGTGGTGGGCCGCATCGAAAGTCGCGGCCTTTGTGATCTCGAAAACGCTCATCT